>NZ_CP017770.1:4010219-4318697 GCF_001857945.1 Paenibacillus crassostreae | reverse complement strand
AGTCGTTCCGATATCAAATAGTTCGCTGAGAACCCGTATTTTATAATTGGCTCCAGTTCTTTCTCAAGACGTTTAGTTACGACTTCAGGTAAATCTTCTCCATAAAGACTCTTTGCCGTATCATAACATGTCTTCCTAATCTCTTCGTCTGCACCTTCGATAATCGGTGTATAAAGTTTGTCAGGGAATAATGGGAAATCTTCGAATTGATCAGCAAGTTCCACCGTATTGGTAACTACAACTTCGTATGCCTTATCTTTACCTAAGAAATCAAATTCCTCAAGCATTTCATCCGTTGTACGAAAGTGGGCATCTGGTTTACGCATATCCTTTAATGGGCTGAAGCCCGTAATACCATGAATAGCAATATCACGATATAGCTTCTCACGGGGTTCAAGATAATGGGCATTCCCTGTTGCTATTACGGGTTTATCCAACTTTTCACCGATTTGGCAAATCGTCTTCAAGGCAGCTTTTATCTCCAAAGCGCTTGCAACGAATCCCTTATCAACTAAATGCATATACATCGTCAACGGCTGGATTTCAAGAACATCGTAAAATTGAGCGATATCTTCTGCTTCTTCCAAAGACTTGTTCAAGACAGCTTCGAAAAATTCACCCTTCTCACATCCTGAGATAATCAGTAAACCTTCTCGAAGTTCTACAAGTTTCGATCGTGGAATACAGGCTACTCGCTTGAAATATTGCGTATGAGACAGTGATATCAATTTAAATAGATTCTTTTTACCAATTAAATTCAATGCATATATTTCACAATGAAATGGGCGAGTGTTGGATAAATCTTTACCGACATAATCATTGAGACGATCTAACATCGTGATTCCCTTCATCTTTTCTGTATCGACAAGAAGCCCATTCAGAATACCTGCTAATGCAATCGTATCATCGATAGCACGGTGATGACTCTCTAATAACACTTTATATTTATCTGCCATCGTATTCAATCTATGATTCTTCATTGTAGGATATAATAATCTCGCCAATTCTAGCGTATCTAAGACTGGATTGGGCATTTCCGGCAAACCATATTCCTTTAAGGACGCTTGAATAAAACCAATATCAAATCTAGCATTATGTGCGACAAGTATTCCATCTGCAGCGAATTTAACGAACTCGTGTAAGACCGGTTCAAGATCAGGAGCATCTTTTACCATCTCGTCCGTTATATTCGTAAGCTGTTGGATATGGAATGGAATCTTCTCATGTGGATTAACAAATGTCGCATACCGATCGATTTCCTTACCCTCTTTAATTTTCACTGCAGCAAGCTCAGTGATATTACTGTGTGTTATCGATAGTCCAGTCGTTTCTATATCAAATACGATATAAGTAGCACTTTTGAGATCAATTGGTTGTGGTTGGAGAACAACCGGAATAGCATCATTCAATACATTAGCTTCTACTCCATAAAGCATCTTTAATCCATTTTTTTTAGCAGCTTTGGATGCTTCAGGAAAACTTTGAACACCACCATGATCTGAAATACCAATCGCAGTATGTCCCCATTTCGCTGCTGTCTTAATATATTTATCGATAGGCGTGATAGCATCCATCGTACTCATCGTTGTATGCAAATGGAATTCTACCCGTTTCACAGGCGCTTTATCTTTGCGTTCAGGTGGTGCTTGTACCTCATTCAAATCTGATGGAATCATCACTAGTTCAGGGATTTGCATGAATCGGTCGAATTCTACGCGACCGCGCGCTTTTACCCATTTACCATTCTCCAATTTACTTAATACTTTAACATCATCTTTTGTTTTGGCGAACATCTTCATCTGCATGGAATCACCAAAATCAGTCAAGTTAAACATATACAACGTACTACCATTACGCAGCTCTTTACTATCTAGACCAAATATCGTTCCCTGGATCGTTACTTTCTTCTCTTCATCTTGAATATCTTGAATAGCAACAGGTTGTTCTTTAATATCATATCCAACATGTAGGCGTACATCATCTGAATCCTCTTCAAAGCTATTGCTTTCAAACTCAATTGCCGAGATCATATTCTGAACGACTTCTCGTTCTTCTTGAATTTTCTTTTGTTCAAACTCTTTTAAAGCTTCCTTAGCACTATCACCTACGGCGAATTTAACATGAAAGGGAAGACTGAAATAAGTAGTAAAAAATCTTGTAATTGCTTGATCAATTTGTTTCTTCTTAGCCAATTCTAAAGATGTAGCATCAGCTAACGTCAATAATAATTGCTCACCATCCATACTATGAATTGCACGATTCATCCATCCGTTTACAGAAGGAATCTCTCGATGTACCCAATCTACAAACAAACTCCAGTAGGCATCAATAATATCTTTAACCTCTACAGAGTTACTATATTTAAACACAAAAGAAATCTTAGCAATGTGTTGCATTTTTTCTTGAATTTTCAGACAGAATGCACGATATATTTCACCGGGTACAATGGTATCTTTTACAATACTTATGATCCACTCTTGAGAACTCCGGTTAATTTCGACTTGATCAATGTAGCCGTCCATAAAATAAGGGTTCATTATTCCCGGTGGTACTGCGCCTTGTTTCATTAGAAGTTCAAATCTCTTTCTTTTATCTTCCACACTGCTCATTCTTACTTCCCCCTTACCACCTAACCTTAGACTTAGACTCTTGTAGAAACGAAAAGCTTCTGTATACAAAAATGTACTCGATCTCTTACCCACCGACTCATTTCTGCCAGAAGCTCTTCTTCATCAATTCATTACTGAGCGTTCAACCATTCTCTTAATAAGCTCTAGCAAATACGACTGTATGATTCGCTGATTGTCCACAACTAATACAAGTTTCTTTCTTTTCAGCTGGTTCGAATGGTATGTTACGGCTAGTTGCACCTGTTTCTTCTTTCACTTTGCTCTCACATTCATCAGATCCGCACCATCCAGCTAATGTGAACCCACGTGATTCTTCCATTCTCATCTTCATTTCTTCTAAACTATCAACAGAATAGAAATGATCTGCCATAAATTGTTGCGCTCGGTCCAACATCTCTTGATGAACTTGTTCAAGCATTGCTTGTACTTCTTCGACTAAGTTCGCTTGTTGGACAATTTTCTTCTCACCAGTGATACGTGATACTAATACACAAACGCCATTCTCCATATCACGAGGTCCAAGCTCTAATCGAATTGGAACTCCGCGCATTTCATATTCATTAAACTTCCAACCAGGTGTTACATCGCTGCGGTCGTCCACTTTAACACGAACTCCAGCTTTCTTCAATTCATTGAACAATTCATCTGTACGTCCTACTACCGCTTCACGAGTCTTCGCTGGTCCGATAGGAATCATAATAACTTGGGTAGGAGCAACTTTCGGTGGCAACGCAAGACCCCGATCATCACCATGTACCATAATCAATGAACCAATCAGGCGAGTAGTCGTTCCCCATGAAGTCGTGTGTACATATTCTTGAGTATTATCACGGCTTAAATACTGAATTTCAAAGGCTTGGGCAAATTTTGTTCCTAAGTAATGAGATGTTCCAGCTTGTACAGCTTTTCCATCTTTCATCATCGCTTCGATTGAGAAGGTGTCTACCGCTCCTGCGAACCGTTCCGAAGGAGTTTTTTGACCTGTAATAACTGGAATAGCAAGATACTCTTCTAAGAAAGAACGATATACTTCTAACATTCTCATCGTTTCTTCGCGTGCTTCTTCTTCCGTTTCATGAGCTGTATGACCTTCCTGCCATAAGAACTCACTCGTTCTGATAAATGGCAATGTACGTTTTTCCCAACGAACTACGTTTGCCCATTGGTTAATTAGTACCGGTAGGTCCCGATAAGATTGAATCCACTTGGAATACATATGACCAAACATCGTTTCAGAAGTTGGACGAATCGCTAAACGCTCCTCCAGTTTTTCACCAGCCACTTCAGTTACCCATGGTAACTCTGGATTAAATCCCTCGATATGATCCTTTTCCTTTTGGAAGAAATTCTCAGGAATCAATAGTGGGAAATAGGCATTACGATGACCTGTTTCCTTAAATCGACGATCTAATTCTGCCTGTATATGTTCCCAAATTTCATATCCATCTGGACGGAACACAATACAACCACGTACTGGTGAATAGTCCATTAATTCTGCTTTCTTGATTACATCTATATACCAGCGGGAGAAATCTTCCCCTTGTGGCGTAATTTCCGTCACAAACTGTTTATCTTTTGCCATAAAAATATAATTCCTCCTAAAAGTTTATGAGCGTTACATCTTGCGTTGCTTCGAATAAACTACTTCGGAAGCATAATCTAAGTTTATGAGCGTTACTTCTTACGTATTAACCGTTGATTAGTCTTAATATATCATTATAAGTAACAGCGATCATGAGTAGAAATAATAATGCAAAACCTACGAAGTGTACCATACCTTCACGATTCGGATCAATAGGTTTTCCTCGAATCCATTCTACACCCAGAAATGCAAGACGACTTCCATCAAGAGCCGGGATAGGTAAGAGATTGAAAATACCTAAATACAGACTTAAAATCGCAGCCCAATACGTCAGTTGTTCAATTCCTTGTTTAGCAATCTGCCCCGTTACCTCAAAGGTTCGTACAGGTCCTCCAAGATCATCCATAGAGAACTGAGCAATCAATTGGCTGAATCCTTTAAAAATAATCTCCGTAGTACTTACCATCGTTTTTCCAGAAGTAGTGATGGTTTCACCAATCGAAGCAGATCTAGTAGGTAGTTCTGGTGTAATCCCTATTTTACCGCCCTCTTGACCCTCCATTGCACGTGGAGTTAACGTCACATTAAATACTTCATCACCACGACGAATACTCCAATTCATCTCTTTCCCTTCAGAAGCAGCTGTAAGCTCAATCATCTTTTGGTAATCAGCACCAATTGCAATGCCATTGATGGACTCAATAATATCTCCTTTTTTCAGATTAGCTTCGGAAGCAGGCATGCCTTCAGATACAGCTCCAACCTGAACATAAGTAGGATTATCCAACGGAATTCCAGCCATCTGAATATGAACAGCGAACAAAACAAATGCAAGAATAAAGTTCATCACAGGTCCCGCAAAGATAGACAATGCACGTTGGCCTACGGTTTTACTACCAAATTGACGGTTCTTTGGAGCAATCTGCGTCTCTTGGCCCTTTGTAACCAACATTGCCTGTGCATGAACGCGATATTGCTGGATGTCCTCGTCAACGTTTAGTTGTAAAGTTAAAGCATCGTCTAAATCAATGGATTGCACCTCACCACGAACAACATTCTTCCGATTGTCCAGTTGATCCAGATAAATCTTCTTCACTTCATCATTTATGATGCGAACAGCAATGGTCTGTCCAACTTGGATTTCTACGAGTTCCGGATCTTCACCAGCCATACGAGCATATCCACCAAAAGGGAGTAAGCGTAAAGTGAATTGCGTTTCATTGCGTTTATAAGAAAACAGTTTCGGACCGAAACCGATGGCAAATTCTCGAACTAATATACCGGCACGTTTGGCGAAATAGTAATGACCCCATTCATGTACCGTTACTATTACAAAAAACATTAATACTGTTAGAAAAACAACCTGAATCATTTCCAAGTGCCTCATCCTCCTCTATTGTATAAGATCGAAGTTTGTCCCTTTAGATTATCATTATTCTCCGACCGAACACAAGAGAATCACTTTCACAGTAATTTTTTTTCAATAAAAGGAGTAGATGAACTCTTAGCGTTAAAGTCTTAGTGCAAGCTTACGAGTATGAAGATCACATTCTTCAATCGCACCTAGGTCAGGACTTGCCAAGTTCACATGTTGATCCAATACTCTCTGAATGACTTCTTCAATGTGTAGGAATGATATCTCTCGGTTAAGGAACCGTGCAACAGCAACCTCATTCGCAGCGTTGAAAGCCGTCGTCGCTGTTCCACCCATTCTGCCGCATTCAAATGCTAGACGTAAACAAGGAAACCTATCATAATCCATTTCTTTAAAATGAAGACTACCTGCTTCAGTCAGTGATAATCTTTGAGTAGGAGACTTCCATCGCTCAGGATAAGTTAATGCATATTGAATCGGAACTCGCATATCTGGATTACCCAATTGAGCAATAATGCTACTATCACAAAACTCGACATAAGAATGAATGATACTTTCCGGATGTAGAAGTACATTGATCTGATTATACGGCATATCAAAAAGCCAATGTGCTTCGATCACTTCTAGCCCTTTATTAACCATAGTAGCTGAGTCTATCGTTATTTTAGCTCCCATAGACCAATTAGGATGTTTCAAAGCGTCTTCCACTGTAACATTCACTAATTCATCCCTTGATAAATTCCGAAATGAACCACCCGATGCCGTAATCGTAATCCCAGCAACATCATTTCGACGTTCACCATTCATACATTGAAATATCGCAGAATGTTCGCTATCAATTGGTAGTAGCTGGACTCCCCTATTTTTGGCAAGAGAAGTGACTAAGTGTCCAGCCGTAACTAATGGTTCTTTATTGGCTAACCCTATATGCTTTCCTGCCTCAATTGCAGCCAGTGTAGACCGGAGCCCTACACTCCCCATAACAGCAGTAACTACCATTTCAGCATCTGTACCCGCAGCTATTTCAACAAGACCATCTTCACCATAATACACTTGCGTAGTTGCTGGTATTTGCAGTTTTATGCGATCTGCTAGTTCTTTAGTAGCCACGGATACTTTACGCGGTTTATATTCATGCACCTGTTGGATCAACAGATCGATATTGGTTCCCGCAGTTAACCCTTCAACTTGAAATTCATCTTTATGGGTTGAAACTACATCTAATGTTTGAGTTCCAATAGAACCTGTAGATCCCAGAATACTAATTTTCTTCATCATGCACCCTCTCTCGTCTTAATAAGGCATAAGCATCATGATATGTACAAAAGGGAACACTATAACCCAACTGTCACAGCGATCTAATATCCCACCATGACCTGGTAGTAATCTGCCAGAATCTTTAATATTGTATACTCGTTTGTATGCGGACTGCATTAGATCACCTAACTGTCCAATAACAGCACAAGCCAATCCAATCAATAAAGCTCTACCAAATCCTAGAATCCCTCCAGAACATGCTGCAAAACCAATTGCTACTAAGACGGCTATAATAATACCTCCAATTGCACCTTCCACCGTCTTATTCGGACTTATTGCTGGCCAAAGTTTGTTGTGACCCCATCGTTTACCAACGAAATAGGCACCCGCATCACTTGCCCAAATTGAGAATAGCAATAAAAATGTCCAGAACAATCCATAACCATCCGAGGCATTACGTGATTCAGCAATGAAATAAAAACCACTCCCAATATAAAATACACCAAGTAATAATAAGGATATTTGTTTAATATTGATGCGATTTTTAGTCAGCACTGTCATTAACATGAACAAAAACATAAGGATCCAAATCATTTCCCAGTTTGGTGTAAATGATAAATTCAATAACTTCCATGGAAACATAATGATAAACACGCCTAAGAATCCAAATGTAGCAATCCCACTAAAAGGGCGTATTTGAATCATTTTCACAAATTCATAATATCCGATCAGAGCCATTCCAAGAACAAGGATATGGAATGGTAAGTTGCCGATCACACATAATCCAAGAAAAAAAATACCTGCAATAATTCCGGTAATCAATCGTTGTTTCAACGGTTTTCATCCTCTACTTGAGTTATGACAGCCCGCCGTACCGCCGTGTTCTACGCTGATATTCAGCAACAGCATCATGTAAATGATTTTTATTGAACTCCGGCCAGTAGATATCGGTGAACCATAATTCGCTATATGCTAATTGCCATAGCATAAAGTTACTAACTCTCATTTCACCACTTGTTCGGATCAAGAGATCAGGATCAGGAAGTCCAGCTGATAGTAAGTGATCTTCAATCCATTGAGAGTTGATATCCTCGCTCCTCAATGTACCCGCTTCAATCTCTCGTCCGATCATAGACATACAATCCGTGATCTCATTTCGCCCACCATAGTTCAGCGCAAAATTGAGTACAAGTCCATCGTTATACGATGTGCGCTTAACAGCTTCTTCCATTGCCTCCAAAGTATGTTTAGGCAATCCATTTTTATCGCCCATCATTCGAATTTGAACATTCTTCGCAATTAGTTCATCCAATTCAATTTTAAGAAATTCTTGAGGAAGTCGCATCAAGAAATCTACTTCATCTTTAGGACGTTTCCAATTTTCTGTAGAAAATGCGTACAACGTTAAATACTTTATCCCAAGCTCATCTGCAGCAATCGTTGCACGTTTGACAGCTTTCATTCCGTTTTGATGCCCAACAACCCTCGGTAAACCACGGCGTTTCGCCCATCGCCCGTTTCCATCCATAATGATCGCGATGTGCTGAGGGATATTATCTGAGGTAATTTTCACCTTATTAGGATCATCTTTACGCTTCCACCATGATCGAATTCGTTTGATCATTCCATTTCCTCCAAGCCGCTTTCTGCAAGTTGAAACCGATTTTCCAACCACGAAAGTAGAACTATCCTGATATATCACATTTTAAAAATAGACAAACCCCACCATAAAAGGAGGGGCCACAAGTCTCTTAAACGTCCATGATCTCTTTTTCTTTTGTCAAGAGAACTTTGTCGACTTCGGCGATATATTTATCCGTCATCTTTTGAATATCTTCTTGATGTCTATGCGATTCATCTTCGGAAATATCTGTCTTTTCCAACTTTTTGATGTCGTCATTAGCGTCTCTTCGTATGTTACGTACAGCCACTTTAGCTTCTTCACCAAACTTTTTAGTTGTCTTAACAAGTTCTACACGTCGCTCTTCTGTAAGAGCTGGTACAGTTAGACGAATCAACGATCCATCATTCGATGGTGTTATACCGATATCCGACTTCATAATAGCTTTTTCAATGTCAGCCAATGACGATTTATCCCAAGGCTGAATCATCAATGTACGAGAATCCGGCGTATTGATATTTGCTAACTGACTAAGTGGAGTTGGAGCTCCATAATATTCAACTTGAATCCGATCTAACAAGGCAGGTGCAGCACGCCCTGCACGCAATGAAGAAAGATCACGTTTCAAAGCACCAATTGCTTTCTCCATCCGGTCTTCTGCATTTTTCTTAATCGTTTGTGGCATTAGTCTAAGCTCCCTTTGACAATAGTCCCAATTTTCTCACCTAATACGACACGCTTAATGTTACCTTGTTCCGTAATAGCAAATACGATCAATGGTATATTATTATCCATGCATAGAGATGATGCTGTGGAATCCATGACACCTAGATTTTTATTAAGTACGTCCATATATGTCAATTGGTCATATTTCTCAGCTGTTTCATCTTTAAAAGGATCAGCTGAATAGACACCATCAACTTTATTTTTCGCCATTAAGATGACTTCTGCTTCGATCTCTGCAGCACGTAATGCAGCTGTTGTATCCGTAGAGAAGAATGGATTACCTGTCCCAGCAGCAAATATCACAACACGACCTTTTTCTAAATGGCGAATTGCTCTACGTCGTATATAAGGTTCAGCAATTTGTTGCATTGCAATAGATGTTTGAACTCTTGTTGGTACATTAATTTGTTCTAATGCATCTTGTAATGCTAGTGAATTCATTACCGTTGCTAGCATACCCATATAATCAGCAGTAGCTCGATCTATGCCATTAGCACTTCCAGCAATTCCACGCCAGATGTTCCCGCCACCACATACAACAGCAACTTCAACACCAAGCTCTATAACTTCTTTAATTTGTTCAGCGATTGAAACGATCGTATCCGCATCAATACCATATCCATTAGGACCTGCGAGAGACTCCCCACTGACCTTTAAGACCACTCTTTTAAATACTGGCTCTTTCAATGTTACCCCCCCTGCCTTGAGAAAGCGCTATTAGATCGGCGCCAGACTAATTCCATATTGTTAAAAAAGAAGGAACACAATGTGTTCCATTCTTCATTATGACTATTATTGTAACACTTTAAGAAATGAATTATTAATGTTTAACTTGTGCCATTACTTCTTCTACAAAATTATCAACTTTCTTTTCAAGACCTTCACCAAGTTCAAAACGAGCAAAACGGCGAATGGAAATGTTTTCACCTATAGTATTGATTTTTTCATTTAATATAGCTGAAATTGTTTTGTCAGGATCTTTAATGAAGGATTGTTCCAACAAGCAGAATTCTTCATAGTATTTACTAATACGACCTTCAACCATTTTTTCAATAATCTTCTCTGGCTTACCTTCGTTCAACGCTTGTGCCTTCAAGATTTCTTTTTCTTTTTCGATATCATCTTGTGGAACTTCTTCACGACGAACATAACGAGGGTTTGTCGCAGCGATTTGCATAGCAATATCACGTGCAAAATCTTTGAACTGATCTGTTTTACCTACGAAATCTGTTTCACAGTTAATTTCTACAAGCACACCAATTTTACCGCCTGCATGTATGTAGGATTCTACAGTACCTTCAGTAGCTGTACGTCCTGCTTTATTAGCAGCAGCTGCTAAACCTTTTTCACGAAGTAAATCAATTGCTTTAGAAACATCTCCATTTGTTTCATCAAGAGCCTTTTTACAATCCAACATTCCTGCGCCTGTTCTTTCACGAAGTTCCTTTACTGCACTAGCATTAACCGCCATTAATTACACCCTCCAATATTATATTTTCATTAAATTTCTTTCTGCGATAAACATTACGAAAAAATAGGCAACCCTATACTTTCGTAATATTTTAAAAAAAGGGCAGTGAGAGGTTATCCACCTGCCAACCACCCTTTTCATTTTAATTCATAATATATGAATTACCTAATCGGATATTAGGCTGTTGTTTCTTCGCCTTGATGAGCTTCAACAATGGCATCAGCCATTTTACCAGTCAAGAGTTTAACGGCACGAATTGCATCATCATTACCAGGAATGACATAGTCAATTTCATCCGGATCACAGTTAGTGTCTACGATACCAACGATTGGAATACCCAATTTACGAGCTTCAGCAACCGCGATACGTTCTTTACGAGGATCAATTATGAACAAGGCACTAGGAAGGCCTTTCATGTTCTTGATACCGCCTAAGAATTTATCAAGACGATCTTTCTCTTTGCGGAGAATGATAACTTCTTTTTTAGGTAGAACAGCAAATGTGCCATCTTCTTCCCATTTTTCAAGCTCTTTCAAACGATTAATACGCTTTTGAATGGTTTCAAAGTTAGTAAGAGTTCCGCCCAACCAACGTTGATTAATGTAGTACATTCCACAACGTTCAGCTTCTTCTTTCACGGAATCTTGCGCTTGTTTCTTAGTACCTACAAACAGAATAGTTCCGTTTTCTTCGGAAACACTTTTCACGAAGTTGTAAGCCTCTTCCACCTTTTTAACTGTCTTTTGCAAGTCAATAATGTAAATTCCGTTTCTTTCTGTGAAGATATAACGATCCATCTTTGGGTTCCAGCGGCGAGTTTGGTGACCGAAATGCACGCCTGCTTCCAAAAGTTGCTTCATGGATATTACTCCCATCTTCACGCACCTCCTATTATTGGTTTTTTGTCCTCCGCCAACGATCATTTCCCTTTAAGACTTTCTAAACAAATCAGAAAGCACCCTCATAGGAATCTCTTGACGTGTGTTTTTAACACCGTTACTTAATATAACATAAGTTATATAGTGATGCAACCACTTCATAAATGAAAAAAGATCGTCTTCTAATATGAATGATTAGCGAGACGATCCTATACGAATTTTAGATATGATAGATTCAAAGCTTTCTCCTTGAACGAATGTATAATTCCCGTCAAGGATCTTAGTGTTCACTTTTTGCTTCGTTGCTTCTTTGATAAATTGATTGCTATTAGAAATGACACCTATCTTTTCTAGACCGACAGCTACATCTGTCAGATTACTTCCCTTATCAATCTTATAATCCATTTTTTTGTGTGTTTGCGTTTCAGTTCGATCTACTTTTGGTTCTTTTGGCGATACCACATCTAGGGTCGTGTTCTGCTCAATGGGTTTATCCGGAACTGAAGGTTCATCGGGGACTACTGTTGGTTCACTCACTTCAGGTTTCACTGTAGTAGTACCCTGCAACTTAGAACTTTCTTCAATTTTCATTTGTGTCCATTCTTCTTTTGTCAATAATTCCTCTGAGGACTCTACAACTTTAAGATCTAGTTCTTCCGCTTTTTCTTGGATTTGTTCTTTCGTTAAGATAACGTCAGTAACATTCTCCATGTTGGAAGTTTGCCCTTCACCTATAATCATCAATTGAAGGAGAACAGCACCTATGATGAGACCAAGCCCTAAACCGAACATGAATGATCGATTTCTCATCATAGTGAGCCCTCCTGTTTCGCTAGTTGAAGTATGAGTTGTACCTCACCAAGCTGAATCCCTACCAACTTACCGATCACGTCCATCGATTTCCCTTGTTCATATAATTCAAAAACTTCAGAATATCGCTGTTTGATTGAATCCATAGGTTTAGAATTCTCATCAACTATCTCTAGTAAAGACAATTCGCTAAGATCTTCACTAGTACTAGCAATTTCAGTTAAAGGAGTATTTAAGAGATTCTTATTTTGCTCAATCTCCATTATTCGATTTTCATACTCTAATGATTGACCCTCCACTTTTAATAATCTTTGCTTCATTTCTATGAGTTGCTCTTCTAGTAATAATAGTTTAGTAGTAGAATCTTTCTTCATTTGACCAACTAATTCAACTAAAGAATCATTTTCCTCTTCTATATCAGCCATATATTGTTCTAATGTTGCTTCAACTTCTTTAAGCAATAGTTCTGTGGAAGTTTTGTCTGCCTTATTACGTGGCAGCATTATTCCATAAATAAAAGCAGCTGCACCTAACATAATGATGATAATCCATGGTTCCACAATATCTTGTCTCCTTTGATCTGTTCAACATGATTATTATAGAGACAAATCGATACGATGTCCCTTATATGGATGCACAGCCGAATGATATACAGACTGCTGTTCTTGCTGACTGGAATGAGACTCACTATTTTCTTGTGACGACTGTTGATTTTTACCTTCCTCACGAATTGAGGTATTAGCGGTTTCATCAACATTGGTACTTCGTTGACTCATTTGACGAATTTCCTTGATTTGTTGTGATGTCATAAAGGTCTGTTCTTGGGTGGATCTCTGTTGTAGTTCGCTTGGTATTTTCCCTACGTCTTGGGTTCTCGGTATAGCAATTTGCATTTCAACCGATCTCATACTCACGATATCCACCTCATTCAAAAATGATAATAGAATACAACCACTCTTCAACCCTCATTATATGTATGGAACCATGGAGATATCTCCATCACTATAATAAAATGATACCCGTTCAGATGTGTCCTTCACAAATCGAGTATATCTTCCAATCACAATTTTTGAACCACCATAAATGGTTCTAATAATATCAATCCTTGCTTTGTTTGTATCTTCTAGTGATTTTTCAATCTCAAGGATCCGTTCCTTTATTTGAGACTGAACTTTAATCTGTGCTTTCTGTGCTGAGTTCAACTTAACTCGCATTGCGACTTTGTCTGGTGATAATTGTCCCGTTGAAGCCAGTTGATTTAATAGATTTAATGCCTTATCCGTTTTCTCTACATTATCTATTTGCAACTTCAGTTGATTACGAAGATCTGCAAGTTCATTTCTCAACTCAGGTACAACTCCAACCTCTATATTAGTAACAGTTGACATAGAATTACCTACTGTACGTGCTATGACTCTCTCACCAGCCTGAATACTCCCACCAACAATAAGACCCTTAGTTCCATTACAGATAATATTCTTCCCAGCTCTTATATTAGAATGCATTATACTTTGAGAAACAACCACTTCACCACCAGCAAAGACATTACCTTCCTGAATAAAAGAACATTTCACTTGTTGGTTAGCTCTTACATGCCCTTTATTATAGCCAATAATGCCGCCTGAGATATCAATGGAGCCCTCAGCATCAAGTTCAGCTCCTTCTACACCACCAATAACACGAATATCTCCAGCAGATTTCACTCTAAAACCCGTTAGTACATTACCACGTATGATAACGTTGCCAACAAAATCGATGTTACCAACACTGTAGTCCACGTCACCATTCACTTCATAAATAGGAAATACGTTAACTTTTTTATTATCAGTGATGGTAATCATCCCATCAATTGCAGCATACATTGCTGTTTGCTCCCCATTGACAACTACATTTTTACCTAATTTGAAATGAGCCTCTTTACCTGGTTTAAATGCAATAACTTCATTAGTAACAGTCATCCCATTTATTCCAGGTTCAGGAGGTGTTCGTTTAGCAATGATCTGACCTTTACGAACGTTATTAAGATTACGTACTTCCTTGAGATCTACCTTACCCTGTTCTGTTTCCATCGACACTGGATTTTTTTCATCAGAATCTCCCATTAATATCTCTATAGAAGCATTAATTCCATGGACAGGCTTCTCCCCATATGCAATAGGCGTTCTTGTATGATAAAACTGTTCTGGATGGTCTGCAAATTGTTGAAGTGTACTCAGTTCGATACCATACTTAATATTATTCCGTTGAATAAATTTTTCAAGTTCATCCCTTGTGCACTTGAAATTGTCATCTTGTTTAGAGAACTGGAGGAATGCGATAGTTTTGTCATCAGAAATAATAACAGTCAAATAAGATTCCAGTGTAATAAGATCCGTCAAATTTAACTCCTCCTTATAGAAACCAAAATTTCCAAAGATGACGAGCTTCTTAGTTGTTTTCCATTAATAACTTTTTATTTTTTTCAAGGGTGCCTCTCAGCCTAAGGATTGCTTTTGAGTGAAGCTGTGAAATTCGAGAAGGCGAAAGTGACATGACTTCGGCGATCTCACTAAGTGAAAGATCTTCATAATAAAGAAGTGAAACTACGGTACGTTCTTTATCTGTCAATTTTTCGATACCTTTAACTAATGCTTCCTTCAAATAATGTTCATTCACCTTATAATCCGGATTTTTTGCATTCTCATCTATCAACATACTTAAGCGTGTCTCTGTTTCCTCTTCTCGGATTGGATCTTCTAAAGAACATAATGTCATAACAGCAACTTCCTGAAGCATATTATGATATTCCTTTTCAGAAACTCCTAAGTATTCACTCATCTCCGAATCGTTTACAGAACGCAGATAATTTTGTTCTAAATGTTGAAAGGCATCTTCGATTTTCTTAGCTTTTTCTCTAACGGAACGAGGTACCCAATCACCCTGTCGCAACGAATCCAGAATAGCACCACGAACACGCCATGAGCCGTAGGTTTCAAATTGATACCCGCGTTTATAATCAAATTTATCGACTGCATCTATAAGACCCATAACACCGTTACTTGCCAAGTCGTCTTTAGAAATATTTTTAGGAAGACCGATAGCTAATCTACTAGAAACGTAATCTACAATATGCAAATAATTTTCAATAAGTTTCTTTTTTGCCTCTATGTCACCATGTTCTTTCCATAGCGTCCATAGCTCCAGATGATTCAAACTAGAAACCTTCTGCTCGTTCAACTGATTTCACCTACCTTATTTTTCTGTCAGGTGACGAACGGCCTTAGCCAGTTGCTCAGGATCTTGCGCAGAAACCAATTTAGGTGGGTTCAGCGGTGTGAATCCGGTGTCGCCTCCATTAGATGACTCGGGCTTCGGCTTTAACAGATCATTGATTTCCTCACTATCCATAGGTAACTTCAGATCAAAATGAGTCCCCCGTTGATCATGTGTTGACTCTAAAGCACTTTCTTCATCCGCCTCAGCATGAGATGTTGAAGTCGTAATAACAATTACCCATCTAAATACTACTGCTAATATAAACCATATAGCAAATGCAAATAAAGCTCTAATAAAACTTGTCATATATAAATTATTAATAGATGTAAATAGAAATGTAACCACAAAACCTAAAGCGCCTACCATCAAATTAATTCGTAATTTCCCCATATTCGCTACAATTCCTTTGCACCCATTTGAACACTTCGTATATATAATATGCCTGTACTACAATCAAGTTCAATCGTTCGACCGAAGTTTCCTCCAGTATCTTCTGCAATAAGGGGAATACCGAGATTTTTCAACGTAACCTTACAAGATTCTGTATTTCTAGGTCCAATTCTCATCGTATCATTATTCCCACCAAAGGCGAACATTTGTGACCCACCTGCCATTTTGGCAACAAGATTAGATTTGGATGAGCCCAATTCAAGTAATCTCTTTAATAATTCTGGCAAGGCTGTATCCGCATACTTAGCAATGTTCATTTCCCCGCCACGCACAATTGTTGAAGAAGGCAACATTACATGTACCATGCCTGCTTGGTGAAGGACAGGATCATACATCGTTAAACCAACACAAGAACCTAATCCCGAAGTACGGATAAGTCCTGATCGTTGAATTACATTTAAGTCAGCCATGGACACTTTTACAATATTTTGATCAATCATTCTCTAGAGGCACTCCTAATGATTTGAATAGTTTCGAAAAAGAGTCAGGATCAGGTATAAGAAAAAACTGACCATCAACCTCCTGATCCCCTTCTAAAAACATGGTATCAATTAGGAGGGCATCATCTCCCATATCTCCATACTGCAGAAGTCCATAACTTAATATTGCTCCAGCCATATCTATCGCTAGGGAGGGAACTGTAGGATACATGGATAATTTCGTAAAATCTGCAAGTGATGATAAATATGATCCCGATAATATATTTCCAATTTCGTTTAGTGCTGATAGTTCCATCTCGTTAAAAAACTCATTTTGAGATATGTTTAGACCTGCTAGCCGTTTCAAAAGACTTTTTGCAGATTCAACACTTAATATAAAAAACAAATTGCCAGGTGCATCGCCTTCAACCCTCAGGAATATTGCAACAACGACTCGTTCAGCACCACCAACTACTTCAGCAACGTCTTCGAATCTAAGAATTTGCACTTTCGGAACAGCCATGTCAATGGGCTTGTTGAGTAAGCAGGAAAGTGCTGTAGCAGCATTCCCTGCACCAATGTTACCTATTTCTTTAAGAACATCCATATTAACTTCTTTAAAATTCTTAAAGACAGCCATATCTAATCCTCTATACTTTCCAACTGAATAATTTCATTTTTATTTAGTACTTCGGACAGGTTAAGCATAATCAGAAGGCGTTCTTCATTGATTTTAGCTACTCCTTGAAGATATTTGGCTTTGATCCCACCAACAACTTCCGGCGGATTCTCGATTTGATCTGTATTAAGATCAATAACATCATTAGCAGAATCAACTATAAATCCTACTTCCATATCATTAACTGCAACTATAATAATACGAGTACTCTCACTATATTCTACCATTGGAAGATTGAACCGTCCACGTAAGTC
The DNA here is from genome assembly GCF_001857945.1 of Paenibacillus crassostreae. Lineage (NCBI taxonomy): Bacteria > Bacillati > Bacillota > Bacilli > Caryophanales > Paenibacillaceae > Paenibacillus > Paenibacillus crassostreae. The sequence continues at coordinate 4,301,290 of NZ_CP017770.1, read as the reverse complement.
AATAATTGGAATAACAACACCACGTAAATTAATAACACCTTTAACAAAAGTAAATGTTCTTGGAACTCTCGTTATAGGTAGCATCCGTTCAATCGTTTGTACCTTTTCAACTTCGATACCGTATTCTTCGCTACCTAATTTAAATACGATGACTTTAATATCTTCTCCCATATTCAAAACCTCCTATTATATTTCTTAAGCTTGTACAAAGGTCTACATAAATTGTCTATTTAATGAAAGCACTCGGATCAAGAATTAAAGCAACTTGTCCATCGCCAAGAATGGTAGCACCTGAAATCCCTTCAACCTGTGGTAAATATTTACCTAAACTCTTCAAGACGATTTCATTCTGTCCAATAAATTCTTCGATCGTTAATGCTGCCATACGCTCACCTTTTCGAATAACTATAATCTCAGTTTCTTCCTCGAGATCTTCATCAAAATCAGGTACTTTAAATATTTTGCTCAGTGCTATCAATGGAATATAACTACCACGGAACTCAATCATCTTGTTACCATGAATTGTTCTAATCTGATTATTTTTAATAATTGCAGTTTCTACAATGGATGTTAACGGAACAGCATATTTCTCTGACCCTAGTTGAACTAACATTGCAGAAATGATAGAAAGTGTCAGTGGTAATTGAACCGAGAAATTAGTCCCTTTGCCAGGAGTAGATATAATACTTACATGTCCACCTAAAGATGTAATCTTCGCTTTCACGACATCCAGACCAACCCCACGTCCAGATACATCTGAAATGACCTCAGCCGTACTAAATCCAGCGGCGAATAGGAGCTGATGAACTTCTTCATCTGTCATAGCTGCTCCTTGTTCTTCAGTCACAACACCTTTCTTAATGGCTGTCTTAAGAACATTCTCACGATAGATTCCTTTTCCATCCTCTTCAATCTCAATAAACACATGATTTCCACTATGGAAAGCACGTAAATTTACCGTACCTGTTTCCGGTTTGCCTGCAGCAATACGTTCTGCAACAGATTCAATACCATGATCAACTGCATTACGAAGTAAATGAACCAGTGGATCTCCAATCTCATCAATAACTGTACGATCAAGTTCAGTTTCCGAGCCTGTAATAATTAAATCAATCTTCTTATCCAAAGATTTAGCAAGGTCACGAACCATTCGTGGAAAACGATTAAATACTGTATCTACAGGAACCATTCTCAGCTTCAAAACTATATTTTGTAAGTCTGAACTTACTCTACTTAAATGTTCTACTGTTTCTGTTAGATCAGGATTATGGGAATCACTTGCCAATTGCTCAAGTCGAACACGATCTATCAATAATTCGCTAAACAAATTCATAAGGACATCTAGACGTTCAATGTCTACACGAATTGTACGTGAAGGTGTGCCACTTGATTTAGAACTATCATTCGCTCTGATCTTGGCTGTAGCAGGTGCTCCTGAAGTCTGATTAGCTTGAGCTACATTATTCTGAACTTCCGATGTTACTTTAAAATCAATAGTTGCCGCAACTTCATTAGTAGCTTCATTAATTCCTGACATTAATTTCAATGATTCTTGATCAAGACCAACCGCGCTAACTTTATCGATCTCAGATAGGTTTAATATCATCCCTTCCATTTCTTCAGCACTTTTTTGTGTTATGTAATACAGGGAGAAGCTTCTATCGAAATTATCCTGTTCAATATCTTGAACTGAGGGATGTGATTTAATAACTTCTCCATATCGTTCTAGTAAATCAAAAACCATATAAGCTCTGACGGCTTTCAATTGGCAATCCTCACGAATGGATACTTCCAAGAATAGAACACGATGACCTTCTGTAATAGATTGATCTAAAACAGAGAACTGGAATTCATCCAATTGGATAGATTGATTTGAGACGGATGTGGAATCTTTAACAACAGCAGTCGAATCATTCCCTTGAACAGAGGGGGTATCACCGCGCACTATCGCCTGCAAGGAAACTACGATGTCTGATACATCAGCTTTACCAGTACCCCCATTTGTAATATCTTCAACCATTGACTCCAGAGAATCCAAGCTTTTGAAAAGTGTATCGAATATGAAGTCTTGCATAGCTAACTTCTCATTACGAACCAAATCAAGAACATTCTCCATTTGATGTGTTAGTGAAGCGAGGTCCTCATACCCCATTGTAGCTGCCATTCCTTTTAGTGTATGTGCTGATCTAAAAATAACCTGAACAATACTTAAATCGGTAGAGTTGCCCTCCAATTCGAGCATTTTTTCGTTTAGCGATTGTAGATGATCATTCGACTCATCAATAAACATTGATAAATATTGGTTCATGTCCATTGAAATGCACCTCCTTTATGAGTTCACTTTCTAATTTTTAACCATTTGTATAAGCTTACGTGGAATCTCTTGTATCGGTAAAATGTGACCCACACAATTCAGTTCTACTGCAGAGCGAGGCATACCATATACAACACATGTTCCTTCACTTTCAGCATAGGTATCGCTCACGCCTGAATCATATAAACGTTTCATTGCCTTGGCACCATCACTTCCCATACCTGTCAATAGAATCACGTGGCGTTCTAACATTGTAAATGGAAGCAATGAGTCAAACATTGTTTCTACTGAAGGTCGATGACCATTACATGGCTCTTCCTCAGTTAATAAAACCTCATAATGGCTACCCGAAACCTTATTAATTATCATATGGTAGCCTCCAGGGGCAACATAAGCATATCCCTTATTTAAGACCATACCATGTTCAGCTTCCACTACTTCAAGAGCACTAAATGTATTTAGTCTTTGCGCAAGTGATTTAGTGAATTTAGGTGGCATATGCTGTACGATGATCACTGGTGCTGGAAGATCACCTGGAAGTCTCTCTAATACTTCTTTTAATGCTCTAGGACCACCCGTAGAACAACCGATGGCAATCAAATGTTGAAAAGAATTGTTGCTACCATTATTTATGCTTACTGGATCCCTTGGGTTTGCATTATCCTTTATTGAACTAGATTTACTTGTTGAACTCTTTACTTTATCCTTGATAATCTTAGAATCTAATAATACCTGTGAAGTTACATCAAATGGTTTGACAACGGTATTCGTAGTCTCTTTCGGTAACCTTTCCTTCTTAAGGGAATCTACAATACTCGGTTTTATCTTTTTTTCTTGAATAGGGGCGATTTCTTTACCTAACGGTAATTTCTTATTCTTGAGTATCGGCTTACTGGTCGAACTATTTTTTTCTTCAACAACTTTGTGCTTAGGAATAGTAATCGTTGAAAAGTTGTCAATTTGTTTTGTTTCTTCTAATTTTTTTGTTTTCGAAAGTTCGTCAGCTTCCCATGTAATCCTTCGTTCTTTAGCTTGCATAGCTGCATTCATTTTATCAAGTAGACTATTTCCGACTTGAACAATATCATTAGAAACACTAGCGCTTGGTTTTCTAATAAAGTCAAAAGCTCCAGACTCTAATGCTAGAATAGTTTCACGCAAGCCTTCTTCATTAATACCGGATAACATGATAATTGGTATTGGCTGATCCTTCATAATGATTTTGAGTGCTTCTAAGCCATTCATTTCTGGCATCTCGACATCCATCGTAAGGATATCAGGCTTGAGTTCAGAAACTCTAGCTATAGCTTCTATGCCATTAACTGCTGTTCCTACCACATGAAAAGAAGGGTCACTTCCAATAATATCTGATATGATTTTTCGCATAAAAGGAGAATCATCTACGACAACGACCTTATATTGCATCACATTCATACCTCCTCATCACTTTTTACAGAAGAATCATTTTGTACGTTGTAACCACTTATGCATAAATCCCTTGATTCCTGTTAAAGTCTCTACTTCTGTAGCGGTAGGAATGCTAGTGTAATGCTTAATAAGACGCTTAATGTCTTTTGCAGCTACACTATTTGGAAATGCTATAAAAAAAGGTGTCTGCCTCTTCACTGCTTGAACAACATGTGAATCATCACTTATATATCCGAGCATAGGTATTTCAATATTCAGAAACCTTTTTGCTGCCAATTTAATTTTGTTAGCTGTGAACATAGCTTCCTTTTCATCATCCACTCGATTGATCACCATTTGATAGGGTACATTAGTATTAATTCCATGAATAACTTTTAACAATGCATAAGCATCAGTTATTGCAGTTGGTTCAGGCGTAGTTACAACAATACATTCATCAGCAGCAATGATGAACTGTATATTCTCTTTGGATAATCCTGCTCCAGTATCAAATATGATATAGTTCATTTCATTTGCCACAAGTTCAATCTGTGATGTGAAGTATTGTATGTCATGTTCTGATAAAGATATGAGATCGGTTAGTCCAGAACCCCCTGAGATGTAACTCAATCCATTAGGTCCTTTTGCAATGATCTCATAAATACTTTTTTCACGCCGTATCAAATGATGTAAATTATACTGAGGAGATGCACCCATTAGCACGTCAATATTCGCCATACCTATATCAGCATCAAAGATTAATACCTTTTTGCCTAATGACTGTAATGCTAGTGCGAAGTTCAAAGTGAAATTAGATTTCCCAACTCCTCCCTTGCCACTACAAACAGTTATAAATTTTGCTGATGCCGGATTCGATTGATTCATTTGCGCTTCGGTGCGAGCCTGATCTCGTATCGAGATGAGTTTCCTCAAAGAGTGAGCTTGATCATTCATAACTCATCTACTCCCAACCCCAATAACAAATCACATAGTACTTCTATATTTGGCCTGATCAAGTCATCTGGTACATTCTGACCATTAGTTAGATATGAAAGATGAATAGGATAGTTATAAATAAGATTAAAAATAGCTCCATAACTGCCTGTTTCGTCTAGCTTAGTGAATATCACTTTATCAAGTCCATATTTACTGAAGTGCTCGGTAATCTTCAACATATCTTGTGTTTTAGAAGTTAAGCTCAATACCAAGTAAGTTTCAGTATTGTCATCGTATGAGAGTAAGCTTTGTAACTCAGACACCAATAATTCATTTCTATAATTTCTACCCGCAGTATCCATTAGTATAAGATCACAATAATCTAGTCGCTTCAAGGCTCGTTGGAAATCAGCAGGTGATTGGACTACTTCTAAAGGTACATTTAAAATTGATGCATATGTTCTTAGTTGTTCCACAGCAGATATTCGATACGTATCAGAGGTAATAAATCCTACCTTCCGATGATTCCGGAATATCTGCTCTGCTGCAAGTTTTGCAATGGTTGTAGTTTTACCAACACCCGTCGGACCAGCTACATAAACAATTTTTGTATTGCTACCAATTCCGTCAGAAAGTCGATTTGAGAGAAAATCTCTAACCTTACCTCGAACAAATTGTTGTAGTTCATCATCGCTTAATGTTCTTCCACTTTCATCCCAATAATCGAAGGCGGCATTGATCCATTCTTCTCTAAGTGATTCTTCAATCTCCTGCTGTTGCAGCTGATCTTGCATTTTCTGTATCGTCTCAGGTAATTGTTGTCTCATCATGCTTTGTCTGGACATTTTAGCCATCCATGATTTCATTTCTCTTATTTCCTTGAGTAGTCGTTCTTCTGAATTTCCAGTACTATTCTTTTTTTCTTCCACAATATAATTTCTATTTTTTTGTGGAACAAGTTCTTCCATATCTTTCAGCTTTTCTTTAGCTGATTCGTTCATAACTCTTGATTCTAATGAATCTGAATTCCCTTGCGGATTAGCATCCTTCATAGCTGTTCTAAGGACTTCATTCGTTCTTTTATATGCTTCTGGAACAGCTTTTTCTGGAACATTTAAGGGTGGTGAATAATTCTGAACTGATTCCCTAACCTTGTTTTCAACCTTCATCAAATCATTAGAAGTCATTACTAAGTTTGAATTTGTCTGTCTAACTGATTTTGTTAAAGCATCTTTCTCTACAGCTGCAACGACTTCAATCTTCTTTTTCTTAAACATTCCAAGAAATCCGCCAACCTTTGTTTCTTTTGTGCTTAAGATAACAGCATCACTACCTAAGTCAAGACGGATCTTTTGCATTGCTTCAGGCATATGGTCGACAATGTACCGTTTCACTCTCATAAGTTCACCACTCCGACACTTTGTATTTCTACATTTGGTTCTAATTCGCTATACGAAAGGACCGGAATATCTTGCATAGATCGTTCGATCACTTGACGTAAGTACATACGAATCGTTGGAGAAGTAAGAAAAATAGGATGTTGCCCTGATTGTAATAATCGGTTAATTTGTTCATTTAATTTCTGATAAACCGATTGAGTAGATACTGGATCTAATGCAAGATAACTACCTTGCTCAGAATGTTGGACACTGTCTGAGATCTTCTTCTCTAATGTAGGCCCAATAGTAATTACCTTTAGTGTTTCACCTTTTTGTGAATACTGCTGTGTAATTTGCCGCGACAAGGACTGTCTTACATACTCTGTCAGTACATCCGGATCCTTAGAGAATGTTCCGCAGTCAGCCAATGTTTCAAAAATGGTAACTAAATCTCGTACAGAAATTTTCTCGCGTAATAATTTTGCTAACACTTTTTGAATATCACCCACAGATAATACAGATGGAATCAATTCATCAACAAGGACAGGATAACCCTCTCGTAAATTGTCGATTAATGTCCGTGTTTCTTGACGACCAATTAATTCATGAGCATGCTTCTTAATTAATTCTGTCAAATGAGTAGCTACTACAGAGGGTGGATCTACTACAGTATATCCTGATAACTCCGCACGTTCTTTGGTGTTTTCATCAATCCACAATGCCGGTAGACCGAAAGCTGGTTCTAAAGTCTCAATTCCCGAGATGGATTCATCATCGTAACCTGGACTCATAGCTAAGTAGTGATTTAATAATAATTCACCACCACCTACGTTATTCCCTTTAATTTTTATGATGTATTCATTCGGTTTTAGTTGAATATTGTCGCGAATTCGGATAACAGGTACCACAAGTCCTAATTCTAAGGCACATTGTCGACGAATCATGATAATCCGATCTAATAAATCTCCACCTTGTTGTGAATCAGCTAAAGGAATTAGTCCATAACCGAATTCGAACTCTATTGGATCTACTTGGAGTAAATTAATTACACTTTCTGGACTTCTTACTTCTTCAATTTGTTGTTCTTCTTCCATTTGTACTTCAGCTTGCTGTTTCTTACTCACATTTTGTTCCATCTTTCTAGCGGCAAATAACAATAACAGTGCAATAGGTAAAGTTGTAATCACATGGATCGGAGTAAAGAACCCAAGTAATGCAATCGTCGCAGCAACAATGTAGATTAATTTAGGAAAAGCGAACAATTGACCTGTTAAATCATCTGCTAAATTCCCTTCAGATGAAGCACGAGTTACTATTAACCCTGAGGCTGTCGAAATCAATAGTGCTGGAATTTGACTTACTAGTCCATCGCCAATAGTTAGTATTGAGTATGTAGAAAGCGCGTCTGCAAATGGCATTCCGTGAATTGTCATCCCAATGATGAATCCGCCAACTAAGTTGATTACCAATATAATAATACTTGCAATGGCATCCCCTTTAACGAACTTACTGGCACCATCCATAGATCCATAGAAATCGGCCTCACGTTCAACCTTACTACGACGTTCTCTTGCTTGAGTTTCATTAATTAAACCTGAATTCAGATCCGCATCAATACTCATTTGCTTACCTGGCATTGCATCTAGAGTGAAGCGTGCTCCCACTTCAGCAACACGTTCAGATCCCTTAGTGATAACGATAAACTGTACGACTACTAGAATTAGGAATACAATAAAACCTATCGCAATTTGACCACCAGCAATCCAACTACCAAATGTTGCAACAACTGTTCCTGCATCACCATCTGTAAGAATCAATTTGGTTGTTGAGATATTTAAGGCTAAACGAAATAACGTCGTTATCAATAATAGAGATGGGAATATAGAAAATTCTAACGCTTCTTTAGTGTTCATTGAGACCAATAAGATCATCAGTGCAATAGATATATTAATAACAAGTAAAATATCGAGAAGCCACGCAGGGATTGGAAGGATCATCATCAGTACAATCCCGATGACTCCTGCCAAGACAGTGATGTTTTTGATATTCAAGAGCTTCTTTCCTCCAATCCCAACCTTATTTGGTTTTACCTTTTAATTTATATACATAAGCCAATACCTCGGCTACTGCCTGAAACAAATCAGCAGGAATCGAATCACCAATTTCTGCTCTTTTGTAAAGCGCACGAGCCAGTGGCTTGTTTTCCATAGTAATGATTCCGTGTTCCTTGGCGATCTCCCTTATTCTTAGGGCAACATAGTCCTGACCTTTAGCAATAATAGTAGGAGCTTCCATTTCACTGGCATCATATTTCAATGCGATCGCAAAGTGAGTCGGGTTAGTAATAATAACATCTGCATTAGGAATCTCTTGCATCATTCGCTGCATAGCCATTCTACGCTGACGCTCTTTTATTTTACCTTTAACTAATGGATCGCCTTCCATTTTCTTATATTCATCTTTAATATCTTGCTTAGACATCTTCAAACCTTTTTCATGTTCATAACGTTGATATATAAAGTCAAAAACAGCTAGAATTAGTAGCGCTATTGCAATTTTTATTCCTAGATCCATAGTAAGGTCAACCATGAATATCAGAATATTATCAATGTTAATTTCTGATAGGGATGCTATTTCTACTTTTTTTCCCCATAAGGTAGTATATACGAGATAACCAATAACAATCATTTTGAGGATTGATTTGGCAAACTCTACTAATGATCTCATGGAGAAAATATTTTGAAATCCTTTAATTGGGCTCAATTTACTGAATTGCATTTTAAGAGGCTCACCTGTTAGCAAAAAGCCCACTTGCATGATACTAGATATCAGTGCCATAACGATCAGCACCAAAAACAACGGCGCTAACAACAATAATATCTGAATCCCATATTCTCTAAACATCATCATCACATTATTAATAGTGATCTCAGTAGTCAATCGATTTATAAAAATATCCGTGTATAAAAAGACAATTCGTTCTTTGAAGTACCCACCAAATATAAGCAGGCAGATAAAAGCTGAAAGTAATGTGATAGAGCCTGATAACTCTGTGCTCTTCGAAACCTGCCCTTTTTTACGTGCATCTCCGCGTTTTTTTGGAGTTGCCTTCTCTGATTTTTCACCAGAGAATAGTTGTAAATCTAAAGGATATCTAAAGGACATCATCCTTTCCTCCATCCTGCTTAATTCGGATCATTCCCTACAACTCCAAGCAGGTTATGCAACGATTCGAACAATATCGTAAATAAGTTGCTGAATACATAAGAAAAACTAGGGACGATTAATACCAACATAGCCAACCCTAAAAATATTTTCACAGGTATTCCTATGACAAAAATATTAAACTGTGGTGCAGTTTTCGCCAAGAATCCAAGGCCAACATCCGTCAAGAATAGAGCTACAACTAAGGGTGCTGACATTTGAAAAGCTAACACAAAAGATTGACTAAATGTTCTAACCAAAAATTCTGAAATGCTACCATTATATAGCTTCATGAAATAATCATTAGAAATAGGCACCCATTCATAACTATGAAAGATCGCATCAATTAGTTGTAGGTGACCATCCATACTTAGGAAGAGTAGCATCGCAATCATATATTTAAAATTACCTATTAATGGGACCGATGCACCCGTCAATGGATCTAATACATTTGCCATCCCGAACCCAATCTGTATGTCTATGAAAGATCCAGCTATTTGTACAACAGTAATTAACAAATAACCTACAAAGCCAAGGAGCAGACCTACCATAACTTCGCTAATGATAAGAAGAACATAGGTCATATCTTCGGTAATAGTCTGATTAACACCATAGGTTAAATATATTAATAGACTAATAAAAAAGGATAATCCGATCTTTAATGTGTTAGGTACCCCATTTGATGAAAAGATTGGAGCGACTACAAAAAATGATGTAATTCGACAAAAAATAAGCAGAAAAATGGGAAAACCCTGCAAGATAAGTTCCATTGGCAATCAGCCTAACCGATATATTTATACAAATTGTCTAATATACTAAAAGTAAAATCTATTAATGAAGTTAAAATCCAAGGACCGAATAACAATAATGCTAACAATACTGCTACTATTTTGGGTACAAAAGCGAGTGTTTGTTCCTGAATTTGTGTCGTTGCTTGAAAGACACTAATAATCAAACCAACCACCAATCCCAACAATAACATTGGTGCACTGACTTTAAGTGCAATAAACACGGCTTGTCCTGCCAGTCCTATTATAAAATCTGTATTCATGACTGACTGACCGACCTCCCCTAATTACAGTTGCAAATCTTCGATTAGCTAAGTGTTGAAACTAAGCAATAATGACTTAACGATTAAATACCAACCATCTACTAGAACAAATAGAAGAATTTTAAATGGAAGTGCAATCATAGTCGGAGGTAACATCATCATCCCCATAGCCATCAATGTACTTGCTACGATTATATCTATGACTAGAAATGGTATGAAAATCATGAATCCCATCTGAAATGCTGACTTTAACTCGCTTATGGCAAAAGAAGGAACCATAACTGTTAAAGGAATATCACTATATGTTTCTGGTTTCTCCATTTTGGTATAGTCCATAAACAATAAGAGATCTTTCTCACGTGTATGAGAAAACATAAATTTTTTAATAGGGTCTGACGCTTTGGTTAAAGCTTCAGTCTGCGTAATCTCACCCTTTAAATAAGGCTGGAGAGCAACTTCATTTATAGTTGAAAACGTAGGTGCCATTACAAACAATGTTAAGAATAGCGCTAAACCAACCAAAACCTGATTTGGTGGCATTGACGGTGTACCTATAGAGGTTCTGACGAAGCCAAGTACTATGACTATGCGAGTAAAACTAGTCATTAACACCAATATTGCCGGAGCAATACTGATGATTGTAATGAGCAGCAATATCGACAAAGAGCTAGTAGATGGCTGCTCTCCATCAGAATTCCTAATCTGAATATCAATATTAGGGATAGGATCAGCAAAAGCTGCAGAAACAGATAACATACTGACTATCCCCAATAATAAGCAAAGAAATATGACCTTTTTTTTCATAGATCCCTCAACCGATCTGTATTATTGTCCTCTCGGAGCAGTTCTTCCATCTTGTCTTTTCGATTAGACATCCGGCGAATCTTAGAGTCAAACACCTCATGAAAGGAAATATCACTCTCAACTTCAACTTCTAGGGGTGTTTCAACTCTCCGAATTTTTCGAACTAATTTATTTATGAAAGGTGATAATAAGTTACGGTTCCCAACGGCGTCATCCTGAAGTGCTGCTAATATCGTAGCAACTTCATCACGGTCCGAGATTTTATCGATAAGACTTATATCCTCACCAACCCCAACCAAATATACAACATTACCGATTTCGATTACTTGGAGGGTTTTGTTTGGTCCAAGACCTACTCCACCAAGAATCCGGATCATTGGATTACTGAACCATGACTTATTCTTAGTACCCAAGAATCGGATCAATCCGATAATAAGTACAACGATTACAGCCAGAACAATGATCACATACATAAGATTTAATCCATAGTTAACACTGTCATTAGGAGGTTCTACAGCTAGCATGGTACTACCCATATATCAACCTATATGCCCAATGTTTTATTAATTGCTTCAACAACACGATCTGTTTGGAAAGGTTTCACAATAAAGTCTTTCGCTCCTGCTTGAATGGCGTCAATAACCATAGCTTGCTGACCCATAGCTGAACACATGATAACTTTTGCACTAGGATCAATCTTTTTAATTTCCTTTAGAGCCGCAATACCATCCATTTCAGGCATTGTAATATCCATTGTGATTAAATCAGGACGTAATTCCTTGAACTTCTCTATTGCTTGCGCACCATCTTGAGCCTCACCAACTACTTCAAAACCATTTTTTGTCAAGATATCACGGATCATCATTCTCATAAAAGCTGCATCATCCACGATAAGAATTCGATTTGCCATTTGTTATAAATCCTCCCTAAACTTATCTTATTGTAATTTCTGTAGACGGTCCCATTGACTAACAATATCTATCACACGTACACCAAAGTTTTCATCGATAACAACAACTTCACCTTTGGCTACCATTTTGTTATTCACTAGAATATCAACTGGTTCACCTGCAAGCTTATCAAGTTCGATGATCGAACCTTGAGACAATTCAAGTATATCCTTTATCTGTTTATGGGTCCTTCCTAATTCTACGGTGACTTTGAGTGGTATGTCCATCAATAATTCTAAATTGTTATGATCTACCTGTTGATAAGGAGCAGTTTGTAGATTAGCAAATTGAACTGATTGAACATTTACATTACGATTAGGCGCTCCATAATGCTGCGGAGGCGTTGCGTATTGCATTTGTTGATTCGGATCATTACCAGGCATTCCTTGATATGGAGGACCAGGATACGGCATATTCTGTTGTTGCCCAAAACCATTAGGAGGTGCTTCTGTAGACGTTTGATTATGTACACCTGTATTCACATGACCAACACCGGATTGATCAACAACGGCTTGTACAGGGGCTGTTACGACTTCTTTTTCAACAAGGGCAGGCTCATCTTCTCCATTAACAAGGATTCTAACCATATCCTTAGCAAATTGGACTGGAAGGAGTTGCATAATCGTAGAATCAATTAAATCACCAATGGTTAATCGAAATGATATTCTGATCAACGTTTCTTCTTCTGGTAAACTATTCACTCCTTCGCCACTTGACATATCTAATATATCTATTCCAGGAGGAGAAATATTTACAAATCTATTAAATAATGTGGACATCGATGTTGCAGATGAACCCATCATCTGATTCATAGCTTCCTGAACAGCACTAACATGAATTTCATTTAACTCTTCATCTTTCGGGTCACCCTCACCACCAAGCATCAGATCGGCAATGACTTGTGCATCCCTAGTTTTAATAACAAGTGAATTAATACCCTCAAACCCATCCACATACGTAACGTGTACAGCAACATGAGGTTTAGGGAATGCTTCTTCAAATTGAGAACGGGTAATAATAGATACTCCTGGTGTTGTTATATCAACCTTTTTCCCTAGTAATGTTGAAAGAGCTGTTGCTGCACTACCAAAAGTAATATTTCCAATCTCGCCCAAAGCATCCTGTTCAAGTGGCGTTAAAAAATCATCAACCGTCACTCCACTATTTTCACCTGCATCATCTGATTCCGATTGTCTTAGTAACGCATCTATTTCTTCTTGAGATAAATAATCTTTACTCGTCATATTCTTCAACTCCTTCACTAACAATTTCATCAATTTGTACTGCTGCATGATCTCTAACGGTACCCGGACTACCAATGTACTTCAATTTATCTCCAACCTTTATGGATAATCCTGTGTTAACCGGCTTATTCAAACTAATGACATCACCTATGGCTAACCCTAAAAACTCAGAAATAGATAATTTAGATTCTCCAAGCTCAGCAACAATTTTTAATTTTGCCTGCTTAACATTTTGTTTCAATGCTTCTACTTGAAGTGGCTCAATATTCTTTTTCTCTGAAACAAACCATTGGTGAGCAGATAACTTAGACATTATAGGTTCTAGTACAACATGGGGAATACAAATGTTGATCATCCCTGTTGTATCACCAATCTTGGTACTCAATGAAATCAAAGCGATCGTTTCATTGGGAGATACAATCTGCATAAATTGCGGATTCGTCTCCATTGCTTCCAAACGAGGTGAAATATCCATTACAGTCTTCCATGCTTCCTGTAAACTTTCGAATGCTCTACCAAAAATACGCTCCATAATCGTTGTTTCTATCTCAGTAAGAGAATTTATCTTGGAAGGTGCGTTCCCTACGCCACCAAGCAATCGATCTAACATAGCATACGCTACATTTGGATGTACTTCCATAACCATTCTACCTTTTAGTGGTTCTGCCTCAAAAATATTAAGAATCGTCATTTTTGGTATAGAGCGAATGAATTCATCATATGGAAGTTGTTCTACCTGAACGACACTGATCTGCACAAAAGTTCTTAACTGTGCTGAAAAATATGTTGTAAGATACCTGGCAAAATTTTCATGGATACGAGTTAGGCTTCGAATATGATCTTTAGAAAAACGTACAGCTCTCTTAAAATCATAAGAACGAACTTTCTTCTGAGTATCTTCTTTTTTGAGTTCTTCCGCATCCATTTCTCCAGAAGATAGTGCAGCGAGTAGGGCGTCAATCTCGTTTTGTGACATTACATCTACCAATTATTTCACCCCCTTACAAAATTGTTCCATATTTCAATTAAAGTGTTGTTAAAATGAAATTCGTGATCTCGATTTGGGTCAATTGTCCCTCAGTTAAGGTTTTATTAATCAAATTGATCAATTTTGCGCTTAATTGATCTTTACCATTCGCACCTTGTAAATCTTCAGGTTTCGTATCCGCAAGAGTCTTAAGGATAATTGGCTTAATTTTGATTTCTTTGATCTTGTCGAATTCTACTTTTGAGGTATTACTATCCAATTGAAACGCAAAATTCATCAATACGATATATTCAGGAGCTGCTAGATTGGTCTTAATGTCTACAATCTCAGAAGTTAATTCTACTATTTGATCTGCTGTTAATCTTTTGGTTTCAACAGAATTCACTGCTGCGGACACATCATCTTTATCGTTACCAAGGAAATTATCCATTAATAAGAAAGCAGCAAGAACAATTAGGGTTATAGCTAATAGAATTGTGATAATCCAAGGCATCATCTTTTTCATGAGGTTTCCTCCGTATGTTGCACTTTAATAGTTGCATTATTCATGCCAATCTCTTGACTATACTTTTTGACTTGGGAGATCACATCCGCAGCCTTTTCAAGTACAATTATTCTTTTGCCGGTTACTAACGTAATGTAGGTATCCGGTGTTTCTTCGACCATTTCAATTAGAAGAGCATTTAACCACATTGGTGATCCATTAATTCTTGTAAGTGAGATCATTACACGCCTCCTATGTAAATTCGGGAGAAGAGATATTATCTCTCCCCTCCCGCTATATCATTAACGCTTCAGATTAACTACTTCTTGTAAAATCTCATCTGATGTTGTAATAATACGAGAGTTAGCTTGGAATCCACGTTGGGCAACGATCATTTCGGTGAATTCACCAGTAAGGTCAACATTTGACATTTCTAATTGTCCTGCAATAATTGATCCCGTACCTGCTTCAGCATCATTTGCTGTTCCTATCTCAAACTCACCCTCTGGGTTAGCATTTAAGGTCATTCGGTATAAGTTACCTCCGACTTTTTCAAGACCTTCAGGGTTGACGACCTTAACAACACCAAGCTGAGCTATTACTTCTGTAGCCCCTTCAACTGTCGCCAGGACAGAACCATCTTGTGCTATGGAGAAAGAAGTCACTTCATCATCCAATGTAATAACACCATCTGTACCCATTACAAACATTCCATCTGATGTTACTAGATTACGAGCAGCGTCAATATGAAAATCACCTGCACGTGTCAAAAAGGCATTATCTTCTTCACCAGTCATGCTTACTACGAAAAACCCATCACCATCAATTCGTAAATCTGTTGGAATGTTAGTGGTCATAGCACTACCTGCTAAATGAATAGTATCAATGGACCCAATCGAAACACCTAGTCCAACCTGCTTAGCATTCACGCCGCCTTGTGCACCATCAGTAGGTGGTGTAACACCTGACATGGTTTGACTCATGACATCTTTAAACATTACGCGACTAGATTTAAATCCAGTTGTATTTACATTGGCGATATTGTTACCAATAACATCCAATTTTGTTTGGAAACCTTTCATGCCTGAAACTCCTGAATACATAGATCTTAACATTCAATAATTCCTCCTCGTTAATTACATCGGACTGTATCAATCGATCAACAGCCCTTGGCTTCCATTTCGGGCCAGCCAATTATGAAATAATTACAGCACTATCAATTTTTGTGAACACATTATCTTTCATAGAATCACCATCCATCGCAGTAACAACCATACGATTCTTCACATTAACAATCAATGCCATATCATTCAACAATATAAGTGATTCCCTACTACCTTTTGCAGCTGCCTGGTCTACCGCATCTGATATTCGTGTCAATTGTTCTTCTGGGATTTCAATACCTCTTTGCTCCAACCGTTTAACCGCATGATTACTAAACTTAAGCATGTTGTCTTGTAACAGTTGTTCAAATGAGGTAATATTCTCAGTCCCTTGAGAATTACGAATATTTCTTGATGAAGAGGTGGGATATATTGGGGTAGTAAACATCTGCCCAATAGTTAATCTTTCACTCATAACAAGTCCTCATTTGATTCCGATGCCAACTCAGCAGGGTTTATTATTTCTTCCGGAGTCCCAATTTTAAGAATTAAATCTAAGGGGATAGCCGAATCACCCACTGTTGCATATTGAATACTATCTTTAATCACTATAGAATCCACAATACCTGTTAATAGTTCTGACGAGCTACCTTCTGATGAATCGATCCAACTTATTTCTTTACCAATAATTCCCGAGACATTTCCTAATGACTGACTCATACTGGTTAATTGAGTCGATATATTCATTAGTTGCTCTACGGAAGTAAACTGTGCCATCTGTGCAATAAATTCTTTATCTTCTAGTGGTTGCATAGGATCTTGATTTTGAAGTTGAGTAATCATGATCTTTAAGAACTGATCTTTACCCATCGTCGTCGTATCCTTTGTGCTAGCAGCCTTTACGTTACTCGCTGAATAATTTGGCCAAATATTACTTGTTGATATAATGTCTGATGCCATAATTCCACCTCCATTCTTTATGCTTCTGCTGTAAAGCTATTTCCTTGTTCACCATTAACCTGTTCTGATAACCAATCATTTAATTCTTCAGAAAGATTTGCAACTAGTAATGCATCGTCAGATTGTGCATCGCGTTCTTTAGATCTGCGATTAGATTGTTGTTGATTAGATTGACGACGCTCTTCTTGATACATATGAGATTGAAGAGATTGGTTCTGAGTCACCTCAAGTTTTTCAACTTGTAATCCTTGAGATTGTAGTGAAGTTCGAAGTTGAGACATCTGTTGCTCCAATAGATCCTTAGCTCCTGCATGTTCAGTCATAAATGTTGCGATCAATTGACCGTTTTGCATCGTTATTTTAATATCAACTTGACCTAAATGCTCAGGATAAAGAGATATTTTCGCTTCTGTCAACCCGTTCAGCTTCACAATATCCAGTTTGCTTACAACTAAATCTGTTACTTCTTTGGAGAACTGTTGAACAGGAACAGGTGTAGTTACCGGTTTCGAAGCCTTAATTCCATCTCTCATCGCAAGTTCACCCGCTGTTAATATTCCTTGCTCTGGCGTAAGTTCACTTGTCTCAGCAACATTCTCCTCAATAGCTGTTGAAACAACAGTAGCAGTATCTTCAATATTCTGAGGTACCACACTACCCTGTGATGTACTCTGTAACGATCGAATTAGCTGTTCCACTTTCATAGAAGCTGATGTTTGGTTTACATTCAACTGATTTAACAAATCCTTACGACTCGTAACAGTTAAACTATCCACTTGATCAAATTCACTCACAGTGGCTGCTAACATAGCAGTATTATTCGCTGCTTGCTCTCCAACAGGTACAGTTGATGATTGTGACTTAGTAGAACCAACTTGTTGTAAAAGATTTTGAACAGATGCTAACAAATGAACTGCTTGTGAATTCATGTTATTTGTATCAACTTTATTTTGTAAAGAAGATATCAATTGGGTAACAGCATCTTGGACGGCAAATCTTATGGTTGCTGAATCATCTGCAAGAGTGTTTGAAACAACCATATTCGGGTCTGATTCAACACTTTCCGTTTCCATTTGATCAGCACTTAACAATTCATTCACTTGCTGCAGCCAGTTTTGCAGAGTCAACATCAAAGACGAATCTTCTTCAATCAGCTCATCTAGTTCTGTAATTTGTTCATTTAATCCTTCTAGAATTAGATTAAGAACATCTGCTTCTGTTGTTGTAGTAGATTCCTGTAAAGAAGCATTCTGAAGAAGTCCTTCCAACAGTGAAGTTACATCAGTTGTAGAAAGAACTGTTTTAGAAGTTGCTCCTTCACCTAAAAGTTGAGAGAATGATAGACTCCCTACCGGCGCTCCTCCTTCAACCACAGCTGTTGTGACTGATTCAGTTGAAGCATTACCAGTTGTTGCTCCGCTTTTACTGGTACCCGCACTATTAGCACTCACGTTTTGAAATATTAACGTCATTTTATTTTCACCTCCCTTCTAGGATCAATTTGTTTATAATAAATTATTTACTCATGAGTTTATTAAGGATAATGGCCGTTGTAGGTGCATCTATCGTTGACATTTTCTCAAGAATTGAAGAACGTGTGGCATCTGTTACAGAGCTTAAGATTTCTAGAGTTTTATCTGGACTAATCTTATAAGTCTGAAAAAGAAGTTCCGCTGCTTTATCTGCTGACATATTAGCAAAGGTCTGACTCAGTTGAGAATTATTCAAGATCGTAGAAGTCTCTTCTGTTGTTGTATCATTTTGCTTCAATCGCGATTGTAAAGCCGCGATCTGCAAATCTGTAGCTGGTTTGACATCCTTCATCATCATCGTAACTTCTGCTGCAACCTTAGAATCCATTTTTTCAAGAATAGCAATTCTATTGTCATTCTTCATTGAAGAGAACAATAATACCATTTCTTCCGAGGTCATATTCTGTAGAATCGGAGCCGCTTTACTTGGACTCATATCAGCGTACATCTTAGCGAGATTATCAATTTGTTTTTGATATTCATCTGCAATTTCTTGTGTCGCTTTATCGACACTCTCCTGCTCTAGAACTTCAATTTGTGATTGCAGATTTTCCAATTGGGCTTCTTGTTCCACTTTCCCCTCATTAACTTGTTGCAATTCTGCTTCTTTTGCACTCAATTGGTTCTGAAGTTCTTTGATCTTGACATCATTGTCTTCTTCTTCTTTTTCACTCTCTTTTAACTTTATTGTTTCTGGGTCTAGAACAGGATCAGGCACCCATTTTTCTACAATTGGGATCTTATTAGCTACTTCAAAAAATGCATTACGAATATTCATATTAAAAAGTACAAGTAATACACCCAGAAGAACAATGGTAAAAATAATAGGAATCATCAACATCAAAAAACGCTCAAATCCGCCATTTGATTCCTTTTCATCCTCAAAATCATTATAATTACGTGCCACTATTATTCACTCCCTAAGGGGCCAGAGATTAGTGCACCCACCCGATTATGTTTCTATCGAAGATTCATAGCAAACCTTACAGTTGCTATTTCATCAAGTTCGTTCTGTTCCCGGAGGAGTGTCTCATGTTGAAATTTGTCTTTTGCTTTATCACGTGATTTCAACCATACTTTTTCATCTAACATCTTATCTGATAGATGATTTTGACTTTTCCTAACCGCTACATTAGCTTTTCGCACATCCGAGTTTTTCCTGACAATACATTGCTCCAGATATTCTAAGTACGTTTGTAGTTCTTGAATTTTCACAATAGAAGCTGAATTCTCAATTTTTAATAGCAACTGTTCCGTTGTGTCATTTCGAAACTTTTCAAGTTCTATTAATGTTTGTTCTTCTTCTTGAAGCTTCACAAGAGCACTAGAAAGCATCCATTCTGCTTGAGTTCTCTCATTCCCTTTCAGATTCACTATATTTTGAAATGTATAGTTAAATATCATACTAAATCATTCATCTCCTTGAGAATTCAGCAATCAATCGTTCTTTCACATCTGCAAAAGTCACTTTCTCATCAACCTTTTGTCTACTGAAATCCCAAATATTCTGAATGAAATCAATAGATTCATCAATACTTTCATTGGATCCACGATGATATGCACCAATATTAATCAAATCCTCAGAGTCAGTATAAACAGCCAGCAATCGTTTTAAGTTCTCAGCTGCATCAATATGATCTTCTGATGAGATGTCCTTCATGACACGACTAATACTCGCCAGAATATCAATTGCAGGAAAATGCCCCTTATTAGCAATATTCCTATTTAACACGATATGTCCATCAAGGATACCTCGTACGGCATCTGCAATAGGTTCGTTCATATCGTCCCCATCTACAAGCACTGTATAGAAGGCTGTTATCGAACCCGTAGGTCCCGTTCCTGCTCTTTCAAGTAATTTCGGTAGATTAGCGAATACAGATGGCGTATACCCTCTCATAGCAGGCGGTTCGCCAATTGCTAACCCCACTTCACGTTGTGCCATAGCATACCGAGTAACAGAATCCATCATTAGCATCACATTCATTCCACGATCACGGAAATACTCTGCAATTGTCGTTGCAATCAGTGCCCCTTTGATTCGGATTAATGCAGGTTGATCCGAGGTCGCCACAATGACAACAGATCGCTTCAATCCTTCTGGTCCTAAATCACGTTCGATGAAATCTAATACTTCACGACCACGTTCCCCAATAAGTGCAATGACATTTACATCAGCAGAAGTATTACGAGCAATCATTCCCATAAGTGTACTTTTACCTACACCTGAACCTGCAAATATCCCAACCCGTTGACCTTTACCGATGGATAACAATCCATCAATAGCTCTAACGCCAATACTAATCGGTTCTAGTACCCGCGGACGATTCAAGGGATTGGATGGTGGTCTAAATGTAGAACTGAATGCCATTCTAGTCGGAATCAAAGATCCATCCAAAGGTTGGCCTAAACCATCCAGTACTTTACCAAGTAATTCAGATCCTACTTGCACACTTAGAGGTTTCCCTGTTCCTACCACATCACATCCAGGACCAATCGACTGAAGCTCCCCTAGTGGCATTAACAGCACCTTATTATCACGGAAGCCGACAACCTCTGCTTGAAGAGGTTTTGAAACATTACTCGGATAGATTAAGCAGACATCGCCAATATTTGCATCAGGACCTTCAGATTCAACCATCAAGCCAATTACTTTAGTTACTTTCCCATTGACTCTTACGGGATCTAACTGGTCAAGCTGATCCATATATCTCTGACTATCAAGCACTTTCATCTTGATCTCTCCGATCTTCATGATCTAGTGCTATTCGGATCAGCTCTTTCTTGATCTCAACTAGCTGTGTATCAATTCGTGCATCAATACTTCCGAACGATGATCGGATTACACAACCACCATCCAACACAGTTGCATCTGGTATAATCTTGAGTTCTGCTTGTGAATCAATAGCAAGAACAAGTTCTTCTCGAGCAGCTTGAATAAATTCGAAGTGAACAGGAGCCACACATAAAGTAATAACCCCTTGTTCTCTCTTTCTCAATAAATTCTTTTTGATTAAATCAATCATATAATTACTCTCTATAGATAACTGCTTGTCGATGACTTTTTCTGCGATTGCTGTACTTAACTCTACTAGGAAGGGTTCTGCTTCTTGGATAATTTGACTTTTCACACGATATGCTTCTTCCAGCACTGTCTGTGCCTCAACCATCATTTCCTCAATCTTCAGCTGTAATTCTTCCTCCGCTTTGATCCGACCCTCGCTGAATCCTTGCTCAAAACCTTCAGATTTGATTGCTTCAATCAAATGTTCATCTTGATCACGACGTTCTACCCACCATTGATCAATCTGTTCAGTAGCTTCTGCCAAGATTCTTTCAGATTCAATGGAAGACTCTCGAATTTGCTGTTCCGCAAATTCCTTAGCATCCTGAAGCATTTCATTCTTAAGCCGCTCTGCTTCTTCATCAATCTGTATAATTATCTCTTGTTCTTCTTCAACATTTTCTTCAATGGTAACTTCTTCTTCCAAGGAGTTGTAACGTTTAGACAAATCCAATTCCTTCAGCACTTCCACTGGTCTATACTGGGAATGCTTAATCAAATTAGACAATGATGTCATCTCCTCCGCCACGCGCTATGATAATCTCACCGGCTTCTTCCAATCTACGAATGGTACCTACGATACGAGTCTGCGCTTCTTCAACATCGCGTAACCGAACAGGTCCCATGAATTCCATTTCTTCTTTAAATGATTCAGACATCCGTTTCGACATATTTCTAAATACGACGTCGCGTACTTCTTCACTAGCCACTTTGAGCGCAAGTTGCAGATCTGCGTTCTCAATATCTCGAATGATCCGTTGAATTGATCTATTGTCGATATTAACAATATCTTCAAATACAAACATACGTTTCTTGATATCTTCTGCCAATTCAGGATCTTGAATTTCTAGTGAATCTAGAATGGTTCGCTCAGTACCTCGGTCAACCCCATTTAGAATTTGAACGATAGACTCAAGTCCACCGGCGTTCGTATAATCTTGCGTTACTGTTGATGAAAGCTTCTGTTCCAGAACTCTCTCAACCTGATATAGAACCTCAGGTGAAGTACTGTCCATCACCGCTATTCTTCGCGCTACATCTGCTTGTTTCTCTTGTGGTAAAGAAGATAGTATTGCAGCAGCTTGATCGAACTGTAAATACGATAGAACTAAAGCTATGGTTTGTGAGTTTTCATTCTGTAGAAAATTCAAAATCTGACTTGGATCAGCTTTTCTTGCAAAATCGAATGGACGAACTTGAAGGGTAGCTGTCAATCGACTAATCACTTCTAACGCTTTACTTGATCCAAGTGCCTTTTCAAGAATTTCTCGAGCGTAATTTATACCGCCCTGAGAGATATACTCTTGTGCAAGGCAAATCTGGTGAAATTCCGCCATTATCGTATCTTTATCTGTACTATCTACTGTTCGTACATTGGCAATTTCAAGAGTTAATTGTTCAATCTCTTCATCGCGTAGATGTTTGAATATTTGTGCAGAAACCTCAGGACCCAAGGTAATGAGCAGGATCGCCGCTTTCTGACGTCCACTCAAACCTTGACTTATTGATGTTGACTTTGCCAATACACTCACCTCTATTCGTCAGCCAGCCATGTACGCAGTAAGTTGACGAATTCGTCTGGTTTCTTTTTCGCCAGAGTTTCGAGCTGTTTACGCACTTGACTTTCATTAGTCATGCTTTCCAAGTTAATGGAAGGGAATTCCGTAGGCACTTGAAGTGGAACATCTTCTTCAAATTCATCCTTTTGTTTACGACGTTTGTAGATTAAGAACCCTACAAGCCCTAATAAGACAAGAACAACCAATCCAATCGCCCACAGAGCGCCATTTGATAGTTTAATTCCCGTGCTCACATCTTCACCGCTATTAAAAGTTTGAGAGTAAACCGAAACTTTTTGGTCCAATTCGTCGTTTGTATATGTAATACCAGAATCTGCTACAGATGCTCTTACAATATTTTTCAAAATAGTTTGTATCGCTGTGATTGTCGCCGCATCCAGATTTTCTTGCCCATCCGGTGGTTCTACAGCGACATTAATAGTTAAATCTTTTACAGAATAAGGACTTGATATTATTTCCCTAGCGATTCTATTAACCTCATAGTTCACGGTTTCAGACAATTCCTCCGAAGTTGTATTACCCGTTGAAGTGTCACTTGGATATCCAGGTATTTCTTCTTGACCCACACCTGCAACACCACTATCAGGTGCAGTAGTACCCGAGTAATTATTTGATATGTTCTGAACACTAATTTCTATGCCTTTCATATCTTCTTCATTTACTGGGGTAACTAGATTTTCTTGGCTTTGGATTTTGTCGAAGTTTAGTTTAGACACGACTAGAACCTCTACTTTATCTTCACCCATAAATTGTGTTAGAAATTGTTTAACATTCTGACGAACATCATTCTCAAATCGTTTTTGTAGTGCATAGTTAGCCTCTAATGCTGTTGATAGAACCCCTTCTCCGCCCTTCGCTGTTGATACTAGTTCAATTTCATCATTTGAAATTGTAATATTCTCAATTGGAAGATTCGGAATAGCTGTCTTCATCAGATTATAATAACCATCAATAGCTTCTTGATTAGGTTTAAATCCAGCATTAAAAATTAACACTGCAGAGGCAGAAGCCTTATCCTGATCACCATTGCTAGCAAAGACACTTTTCTCTGGTAAATTGATTAATACTTTAGCATCACGTATACCATTCATACTTTTCAGTAATTGTTCTACTTCTCCGTTTAAAGCATTGTTATATTTAACACCGAACTCACTATCAGTCATACCAATAACAGAAGAACCCTGTTCAAATATTTTATAACCGATAGATCCATTCTCAACAATCCCTTGTGACCCTATATCAACTTTTGCACGGGCCGCTTGAGTACTTGGAACAGAAATACTACCCCCATCAGGACTTAATTTATAAGGGATACTATTATCATCTAAATAGGTCATTATCCCCGCAGCATCAGTTGAATTCAAATCTTTAAAAGCCACTTCATATTCTGTTTTGGAGAACATCATTGTTAAAATAACAATGACAATAACTATAATAGATAATGTAGATACAAAAATTATCTTTTGATTTTTACTAAACTGATTCCAATATCGGACAACTTTATCCTTATATTGGACAATTCTCTCGTTCACATTTTCACCCCACCCGAAGCTTAGCTAGATTCCTCTATATTTGTATTCGCATGATCTCTTGATACGCCTCTATTACTTTATTTCGAACTTGTGCTGTAAGTTGCAAACTTAATAAAGCTTGTTCAGCAGTAACCATAACTTCATCAACATTCACTTCACCAAGTAATAGTTTTTCACTCATTACATTGGATGCTGTTTCTTGATCAGCTACTTTTTGAATTGCATCTTCTAAATATGATCCGAAATCACTAAGCGATTCTGCTGGTGTGGAGGAGACTTGCATAGTATTGTTCTGTATTTGAATTGGTTTAATAACTTGTGAGTTAAACATAGTATTTTGAATCATCGTATTCCCTCCCTCTTCTAGACATCATATTATTCAATCGAATTATTTACCTATTTCTAATGCCTTCATTAACATTGATTTAGACGCGTTTAGAGCAGTAAGGTTTGCTTCATAAGAGCGTGAGGCAGATATCATATCAACCATCTCTTTTGCAATATCAACATTTGGCATTAAAACATACCCCTCAGCATTCGCATCAGGATGAGTAGGATTATATACCGGTTTTAATTCCGTACTATCTTCTTGAATAGATTTCACTCTAACACCTGTTCCAATACCTTTAGCTGATTGATTACCCATTTGTGACTGAAGGTGATCGGAAAAGCTAGTTTCATTAGGTGTGAGGACAACCATTTTCCGACGATATGGAACAGCTTCCCCATTAACCACACTCGCTCTTGTCGTTTCAGCATTAGCAATATTAGAAGAAATAACATCCATTCGAAGTCTTTGAGCAGATAAGGCTGATGCACTAATCCCAAAACTGTTACTTATGGTCATTGTCTATTAGCTCCCTTGGACTGCTGTACGCATCATTTTTATTTTTTCATTCAACACTGATATATAGGAGTTATATCGTAGTTGATTATCCGCTAAGAGGGCCATTTCCTGTTCAACGTCGACATTATTCAAATTATTATTCATAACTGTCGTTGTATCCTGAGTGATAACTGGTGAAGGAATTTGTGTTGAGGGACCGATCGAAAAATGGCGATTGTCGGTCTTAATACCCCTAAGTACAGGCATATCTTCATTCATTTCTTTTTCCAACAAGCTTTCAAAAGACACTTCAGAACGTTTGAAATAAGGAGTTTCCTTATTGGCTATATTATTTGTAATGACTTGTTGCCTAGTATTTGATGCCTCTAATGCACCTTGTAATTTTTGAAAAGTCGTGCCACTCAACAAATTCAACAGTGTCCCCTCTTTCTGAAACTTTCCTTTTCATGTTTACATTTCATTTCACAAAACCTTTTAATGGTTTTTTTACACAATCTACTATACTAATTGTACTTCTACACAAAGTGCTACAAATCCTTTTTTTTCGACAATAATAGGTTCAAAATTCATAAAGATATTGGGTTTTTTTGAATGTTCAAGTATCTAGAATTAAAAATAATACAAGTTTATGTCGTATAGACTAAGTTTCTTAAATATTCGGGTTTTTTACAATAAGAAAAAAGCCCTATCTTTCGATCAATGAAGGACTATTTCCTTAGTAAATAACTTAAACTAACGCCTCTTTATTATTGTATATCCTAAATTAGCGAAAGAACAGGTCAAATTGTTTTTTTATTCCTTTATTTGTTAATAATTGTTGGGGCCTGATGAACAAATATGATTTTTACACCAAAAAAATAATAGGGCTATTTACCTATATCTATTAATAACTAACTCCTAAGTCAACATTTCTTAATTTTAATATTTCATCTCGCTATACCTATCAAGCTTTCGCTATGTGTTATACGCAAAAAAAAGCCGAGTTAACCTCCTTAAAGAAAGGAGGTTAACTCGGCTCTTAAGATTATAAAATATATTGACTTAAATCTCGGTCTTGTGCAATACTGGCCAGCTTCTCACGTACATATTCCGAAGTGATCGTCATACTTTCCAAGGATAGCTCAGGAGCTTCAAAAGAAAGATCCTCTAATAATTTCTCTAGTATGGTATGAAGTCTTCTAGCTCCAATATTCTCTGTATTCTGATTCACTGTAGCAGCCATTTCTGCAATGACATGAATCGCCGCTGAATCAAATTTAAGATCGATATCCTCCGTCTTAAGCAAATGAACATATTGCTTCGTCAATGCATTCTCTGGCTCCGTTAAGATGGATACAAAATCTTCTAGTGTTAGACTACTTAACTCAACACGAATCGGAAATCTACCCTGTAATTCTGGGATTAAGTCCGATGGCTTAGAAATATGAAAAGCACCTGCCGCAATAAAAAGTACAAAGTCGGTTTTAACAGGGCCATACTTCGTTATGATTGTAGACCCTTCTACTATTGGAAGTATATCACGTTGAACACCTTCACGAGATACATCTGGTCCGTTCCCTTTGCTTGAACTTGCCACTTTATCAATTTCATCAATGAATATAATACCCGATTGCTCAGCACGGTGAATAGATTCTGAAATAACATCGTCCATATCTATGAGTTTAGTCGCCTCTTCTTGGATCAGGACATCTCGAGCATCTTTGATTTGAAGCTTTCGTTTCTTTGTTTTGCGAGGGATAAGATTCCCTAACATTTCTTGCATATTCATACCCATTTGTTCATTTCCTTGCCCAGCAAACATATCCATCATCGGTGAACTTGAATCCTCAACATCAATTTCGATGCTATCGTTCTCTAAATTACCTGACAACAAATCAAATCTTACTTTCCTCCTGCGTTCAATAATGCTACTATCTTGTTCTTGTTCATCTGGCGGGTTCTGTTGATTATTATTCCCCCCAAATAGCATTTCGAATGGATTCCGCTGATTTTTAGAGTTAGACTTTGACGGTACAAGAATTTCAATAATACGTTCATTAGCCATTTCTACCGCTTGTTCATGGACTTTCTCCGTCCGCTCTGATTTCACCATACGAATCGATATCTCAACTAAATCTCGAACCATAGATTCTACATCACGTCCAACGTATCCAACCTCCGTGAACTTCGTTGCTTCAATCTTCACAAAAGGAGCATTGACCAACTTGGCGAGTCGTCTAGCAATTTCCGTTTTACCTACCCCTGTAGGACCAATCATCAGTATGTTTTTAGGAACTATTTCATCACGAACATTCTCAGGAAGCTTATTACGTCTATATCGGTTACGAAGTGCAACAGCTACTGACTTCTTAGCTTGCTTTTGTCCAACAATATATTTATCCAACTCCGCAACAATTTGTCTGGGCGTTAAAGATTGATTGCTCAACATCGTTTCCTCCACCCTATAGTGTATTATCACTTATTACTTACATACTTACAGTTCTTCTACCAAAATATTTCCATTCGTATAGACACAAATCTCAGAAGCAACTTTCAAAGCCTCTTGAGCAATATCTTTCGCTTCTAATTGTGGTGCATGTCTTTTGAGTGCTCTACCTGCCGCTAAAGCAAAATTCCCACCAGAGCCAATCGCGATCACATCGTCATCTGGTTCAATAATCTCTCCACCACCAGAAATCAGGAGCATTCCATCTTTATTTACAACGATCATCAATGCTTCTAATTTACGGAGAACACGGTCCTGCCGCCAATCTTTAGCTAATTCAACAGCAGCTCGTTGTAGATTACCATGATGTTCTTCCAACTTACCTTCAAATTTCTCGAACAATGTAATCGCATCAGCCACTGAGCCAGCGAATCCAGCAATTACCTGACCACGATATAGTCGTCGAACCTTCTTAGCTGTCATCTTCATAATTACACTCTCACCGAAGGTAACTTGACCGTCGCCAGCTATAGCTGCTTTACCATTATGTCTCACTGCACATATCGTAGTCGCATGAAATGATAGATCCATCCTAAGACCTCCTAATCAACTATATCGTTCTCTGTTTTGAATACTCGAATACTTTCAAGAGCCCTTTCAGCTAGAGCTTCATTCTTCTCTTTCTTATTACGAATCTTCTTACCTAAATTAGGCAGGAGTCCAAAGTTCGCATTCATGGGTTGAAAATGTTCCGGGTCCGCAGTCGTAATATACTGTGCCATACTTCCTAGTGTACTCAATTGTGGGAATACTAGACACTTCTGACCAAGAGCCATTCGCGCTGCATTCATACCCGCTATAAGACCCGAAGCAGCCGATTCAACGTAACCTTCCACTCCTGTCATCTGACCTGCAAAAAACAGCCTTTCATTGGTCTTCAATTGGTAGGTTGGCTGAAGAAGTTTTGGTGCATTAATAAATGTATTGCGATGCATCACACCATAGCGTACAATCTCTGCTTTCTCGAGCCCAGGAATCATTCCAAATACACGCTTTTGTTCACCCCACTTAAGATGAGTCTGAAAGCCAACTAAATTGTACAGTGTACCCGCAGCATTGTCTTGACGTAGCTGAACAACTGCAAACGGAAGCTCCCCTGTATGAGGATTCACTAGACCAACGGGTTTCATTGGACCAAACAGTGCCGTCTGTCTACCTCGCTTCATCATCACTTCAATCGGCATGCATCCTTCGAAATACAATTCTTTCTCAAAATCTTTGAGTTCTGCAACTTCAGCTGTTATTAAAGCCTCATAGAATGCATTAAATTCCTCTTCATTCATTGGACAGTTTAAATATGCCGCTTCTCCTTTATCATAGCGAGACGCTAAGTATACTTTATCCATATCAATGGAGTCCTTCTCTATGATTGGTGCTGCAGCATCATAGAAATAGAAATACTCTTCTCCCATTAATTCTTTAATCTTAGCAGCTAATGATGGAGAGGTAAGGGGTCCTGTAGCAACAACTACAATCTCCGTTTCAGGTATATGTGTAATTTCCTCATTAATGACTTCAATTAAAGGATGATTATGAAGAGTCGCAGTAATTTCACCTGAGAATCCATCACGATCCACCGCAAGCGCTCCTCCTGCAGGCACGGCATGTCTATCTGCAGATCCCAATACAAGAGAATTCAACATTCTCATCTCTTCTTTCAAAACCCCGACAGCATTTGTTAAACCGTTCGCTCGTAATGAGTTACTGCATACTAATTCTGCGAATTGATTCGTATGATGTGCTGGAGTTTTCACTACAGGCCGCATTTCATATAATCTTACAGGTACACCAAGACTAGCTATTTGCCATGCTGCCTCACTGCCTGCTAGTCCGGCTCCTATCACCGTTACCCTTTGTGTTTCTGTCAACTTCATTACCTCCTGAAAATAATCATTCTGCTAAATCGTCGTTGTCTTCTACTAATTCAACATGGTCGCAAACTGTACATTGAAGCTTATTCCCCTGTTTATTCCGTTTCTCAATCATCAGAGAGTTACATTTAGGACACGGTTTTATTGAAGGTCGATCCCACGATACAAAATCACATTCTGGATAATGATCACACCCGAAGAAAATCCGCCCTTTTTTGCTGCGTCTTTCAACGACATGGCCTTCCTTACATTTTGGACATGTAACGCCAATATCCTTAATGATAGGCTTCGTGGTGCGACAATCAGGGAATCCTGAACATGCAAGAAACTTACCAAATCTACCCATTTTATAGACTAGAAATTTACCACACTTTTCACAGACTTCATCAGAGACTTCATCTTCTATTTCAATCTCTTTCATCTCTTCTTCAGCTACAATAAGTCTTTTCTCGAAAGATTCATAAAATTCAGAAAGTACCTTAACCCAATCTTCAGAACCTTCACCAACATGATCCAAGTCTTCTTCCATATGTGCTGTAAATTCCACGTCTAGAATTTCCGGGAAGAATTGTTCCATTTGTTCGATAATTAGCTCACCTAACTCAGTTGGCATAAATTTCTTTTCTTCCATTGCAATGTACCCACGTCTTTGAATCGTCTCTAACGTCGGCGCATATGTACTGGGACGCCCTATTCCAAGCTCTTCAAGCGTCTTCACAAGACGAGCTTCTGTATACCTTGGTGGCGGTTGCGTAAAGTGTTGCTTAGGAGATATATCTTTTTTAGACAACTTATCCCCTGGTACAAGAGCAGGTAAAAATTTCTCATCATCTGTTGCTCCATCATCATTACCTTCAACGTAAACTTTAATAAACCCAGGAAAACGCACTTTAGATCCCACAGCTCGAAAAGTTACAGTTTTTGCCGAAATATCAACAGAAAGCGTATCCAGTATTGCTGATGCCATCTGACTAGCAACAGTTCGATCCCATATTAGTTTATATAATCTGAATTGATCGCGACTTAGATATGCCTTAACACTTTCAGGATCTCTTAGAATAGATGTCGGTCGAACTGCTTCATGGGCATCTTGAGCATTAGCAGATTTCTTAGTGAATTGACGTGGAGTCTCAGGTACAAATGCTTCACCATATTTGCTACCAATAAGTTCTTTAATCTCTTCCGCCGCAGAAGTAGCCAGTCTTGTTGAATCTGTACGCATATAAGTAATAAGACCCACGGTACCTTCTTTACCTAACTCAACACCCTCATATAGTTGCTGTGCAACTGACATCGTCTTCGCTGCGCGAAAATTCAGTTTTCTAGCAGCTTCTTGTTGCAATGAACTCGTTGTAAATGGTGCCGATGGATGCCGTTGACGTTCTTTCTCTTTAACCTCGCTAACCTTGTATGAAGCTCCTTTAATCTCATTCAAGATTTCTTGTACATCTGCTTCAGAGGATAGTTCCTTCTTCTCACCGTTAAGGCGGTGAAACTTTGCTTCAAAGGTCGTGTCACCTTTAGCCAATTGCGCAGTAATACTCCAATATTCTTCAGGAACAAAAGCATTAATCTCATTCTCACGATCCATAATAATTTTAACCGCAACTGATTGAACACGTCCTGCAGACAATCCCTTTTTGACTTTCTTCCATAATAGAGGACTAATCTTGTATCCAACTAATCGATCAAGAATTCTACGTGCTTGTTGAGCATTCACTAAATCCATATTAATTTTACGCGGTGTTTTAAAAGCATCTTTAACGGCCTGCTTCGTAATTTCATTAAATACGACACGACAATCTTGGGTCAGATCAACATCAAGCGCATGCGCTAAATGCCAAGCTATAGCTTCTCCTTCGCGATCCGGATCGGCTGCGAGATAGACATGTTTCACTTTTTTTCTAGCATCTTTCAATTCTTTCAATATTGAACCTTTTCCACGAATCGTAATATATTTTGGATTAAAGTCATTCTCAACCTCAACACCAATTTGACTTTTTGGTAAATCTCTGATGTGACCCATTGATGCTTTCACAATATATTTACTGCCTAAATATTTCCCAATCGTCTTCGCCTTAGCGGGCGACTCTACGATGACTAGCGAATCTGCTGCCATGAATCCATCTCCTCTCCAACAATCAGACGCTCAAATAACCATATTATATGATCTTATATATCGAACCAGGTAATTGGGTAATTTGCTTTTTTATGATTAAAGATAACAGAACTGAATGCAAATGTCCAAAATCCCAATGGCTTTGCTGTAATAATTGATCCACTGAAAACGGACCCTGCTCGAGTATATGGTATAGTTCAACCTCGTCTGTTGTCAAATCCTCATTTAATAATTGATTACTTTTCTTTTGGATCTGACTACTTAACCTATCGTCATTTGTTATTGCCTGAGACAGATGGGATTCATACTCTTCCAATATATCTTTTCCACAGGTGACCATTTTCGCACCCTGCTTAATCAAATGAAGTGCTCCTCTACTTTTAGGTGAGGTCACAGGACCAGGGACTGCAAAGACATCACGTCCCGCATCCATTGCTGCATCCGCAGTGATTAGTGAACCACTCCGAGTATCTGCCTCAACTACCAAAGTTCCGACACTCAGACCCGCAATAATACGATTACGTTGAGGAAATAGCCCAGGATGTGACGGGGTTCCTAGCGGATATTCCGTTACAATTAGTCCTTGCTTTACAATTCTTTCGAACAATGAGCGATTCTCCGCAGGATATATAACATCCATTCCCGTACCCATCACGGCAATGGTATTTCCACCGCAACCTAATGCTGCCTCATGACAGGTACTATCAATCCCTTTGGCCATACCACTAATTACGGTAACTCCAGCATCACATAATTCTTCCGCTAATACTGAACCTACCTTTCGTCCATAAGCAGTAGGAATCCGAGTGCCTACCATTGCCACACCAAGAGTATGCAGTAATTCCTGCCGACCAAGGCAGTAGAGAACCCAGGGTGGTTGATGGCTTTCTTTCAATAAAGTTGGATAGTTCTCATCAAATATTGTTATGGCTTCAATACCTCGATCTGTAAGCTGTCTCGTTTGCCTCTCGATGACTTCTTTCGACAATCCTCTAACTACAGATTCTGCCTTATCTGGCCTTAATCCAACATTCACCCAATCAAGGGTACTATAATTCATCATTTGATAAGATAAATCGCCAATCTTCAACAAGCCATCAATACTATTCCACCCAATTCCCTCACACTCATGTAATGCCATAAGCATCATTCTTTCTTCCATTCTTCTCATAATGACCTCCTCATAATAAATTACTCATTTCATTCATTCAAATCATGAACGATGATCACGCAAAAAAAGCAACCTTTCATTCCGTCAAGTGGGAATAAAAGGTTGCTTACCTTATTAAATACATTATACAGATGCAGGATTAATGTGTCATGCACTTATCTAAAATACCACGTTCTTCTAAAACGCTAAGTAATGTAGAACCCATTTCTGATGGCGTTGGTGCGACCTTAATGCCACACTCCTCCAACTTAGAAATCTTCTCAAGCGCTGTTCCCTTACCTCCAGAGATGATCGCTCCAGCGTGACCCATCCGCTTGCCTGGTGGTGCAGTTACACCACCTATAAAGCCAACTACAGGCTTCGTCATATGATCCCGGATCCATTCTGCCGCTTCTTCTTCTGCAGTTCCACCGATTTCACCAATCATAATGACAGCATGCGTATTGGGATCTTCATTGAATAGATGTAGGATATCGATAAACTCAGATCCCTTCACCGGATCACCACCGATTCCAACTGCTGAGGATTGTCCAATACCACGAGTTGTTAATTGATGCACTGCTTCATATGTCAAGGTACCACTTCTAGACACAACACCTACATGTCCGGCACGATGAATATAACCTGGCATAATTCCAATCTTACATTCACCTGGAGTAATGACGCCTGGGCAGTTCGGACCGATTAATACGGTTGGCTTACCTTCAAGATATCGAGAAACCTTAATCATATCCAGCACTGGAATCCCTTCTGTAATACAAATCACAAGATCCAGTTCTGCATCAATAGCTTCAAGGATCGAGTCCGCCGCAAAAGCAGGTGGAACATAGATTACACTGGCAGTTGCCCCTGTCGCTTGTTTCGCTTCAATCACAGTATTGAATACCGGTAAGCTTACTGTTTGTCCGTTCTCCAATGTAATATCTACATTAGTCCCCCCCTTACCCGGAGTTACACCACCTACCATTTGGGTACCATAATCCAAAGCACCTTTGGTATGAAATAGACCTGTAGAACCCGTAATACCTTGAGTAATAACTTTGGTATGTTTATCGACTAAAATGCTCACGATTACTTCACATCCCCTATCGATTAAAAGTTATTGTACGAGCGAGATAATCTTCTGAGCGCCATCCGCCATCGAATCCGCTGCTACAATATTAAGTCCCGACTCCGCTAAAATTTTCTTACCAAGATCAACATTGGTTCCTTCTAAACGCACTACGAGAGGACGTGTTAATCCGATTTGTTTGGCTGCTTCAACTACACCGTTAGCGATAACATCACAACGCATAATACCACCAAATATATTAATGAATATTCCCTTTACCTGTTCATCAGATAGAATTATTTTGAATGCTTCTGTAACCTTCTCCGTCGTTGCACCGCCCCCAACATCGAGGAAGTTCGCCGGTTCTCCACCATAATATTTAATAATGTCCATGGTAGCCATGGCAAGACCAGCACCATTTACCATGCAACCAATATTACCGTCAAGAGAAATATAACTTAAATCATATTTAGAAGCTTCGATTTCTTTGATATCTTCCTCATCTAAATCACGAAGTTCCTGAATATCTTTATGCCGATATAGTGCATTGGAATCGAAATTCAACTTAGCATCTAACGCCATAACATCACCATCACCTGTAATGACAAGTGGATTGATCTCAGCGATTGAACAGTCCTTATCTACGAAAGCATGATATAAAGCTGTCATAAATTTGGCAGTCTTATTCACGAGTTCGTTCGGAATGTTAATGGCATAAGCTAATTTGCGAGCTTGGAACATTTGTAAACCAATAGCAGGGTCAATCACTTCTTTAAAAATTTTCTCAGGCGAGTTTTCAGCTACTTCTTCTATCTCAGTTCCGCCCTCTTCGGATGCCATCATGACTACTCTACCAGTAACACGATCTACTACGACACCTACATAATATTCTTTACGAATATCACAGCCTTCTTCAATTAAGAGTCGCTTCACCTCTTTACCTGCTGGTCCTGTTTGATGAGTTACTAAGACTTTCCCGAGAATATCCTGCGCATACGTACGAACCTCGTCCAGGTTTTTGGCTACTTTAACACCGCCAGCTTTTCCCCGACCTCCAGCATGAATTTGCGCTTTTACAACCACAACCGGGCTACCCAGT
Organism: Paenibacillus crassostreae; assembly: GCF_001857945.1. Lineage (NCBI taxonomy): Bacteria > Bacillati > Bacillota > Bacilli > Caryophanales > Paenibacillaceae > Paenibacillus > Paenibacillus crassostreae. The sequence goes on along the minus strand of NZ_CP017770.1, from coordinate 4,266,115 downwards.
GATATCGCGGCTTCTACCGCTTCTTCTACTGTGTAAGCTACTTTTCCATTAGGAACGGAAACGCCATACTGTTTCAATACTTGCTTTCCTTGATATTCATGGATATTCATTAACAAATCCTCCTATCAACATGACTACAACAAGTCGACTCTCCCGAGTAGAACTGGCAATACCATCGTCTTAAACAGACGATGCGAGAAACTTAAGATAAGTACACTGTTAAATGTAACCTTCTTATATTCTTATTGGAAATAACATAAATCAATTACATTGTACCATGTTTTTAAAACGCTTTCCTTATTATAATCATCATTAATAGACACTCTTTTGATATCGGTTTCATTCCAATTTGCGAATGATTAATAAAATCTTGGAAAACTCGATTGACAAAACCCTCTATTCCTTCTAAGCTTTACGTTAGTGAAATGAAAAAAAGATTTTCTAAAAAAGGAAGCACCTTTTTTCTAATTAAGTATACGGTCCACCCGTATCCATTTATAGAAAAGAGGTGTCTTTACTTATGTACGGTAAAATGCATAGTGCATGTTTATATGGAATCGATGGCGTGATCATTCAAGTTGAGGTAGATATCTCTAATGGACTACCTCAAACTTCTATTATTGGCCTTCCTGATTCAGCTATTCGTGAAGCAGTTGAGCGCGTCCGGGCAGCAATCAAGAACTGCGGATTTCGTTTTCCTATGCAAAGAGTAACGATTAATCTAGCCCCTGCAGACCTACGCAAGGAAGGGTCAGCATTTGATTTAGCTATAGCACTCGGTATTCTAGTAACTAGTGAACAACTTATTCTCCCATCCGATCTCCGATTATTAATGATCGGTGAGCTGGCATTAGATGGAACATTAAGACCCGTATCTGGAGTTCTTTCGATGGTCGATCGAGCGAAAGAGGAAGGGTTCAATGCGGTGCTATTACCTGAAGAGAATCGCGCCGAAGCGGCTTTGATCAAAGATATTCATATCTTTAGTCTAGGACATTTAAGAGAATTACTATTTCCAAATGCTGTGCAACCTAAGACCGGCAGAAAGGAAACTGATCCTCCTGTCGTTCTTGATTCTTTGAATTTCCTCTTCAAACCTAATTCTTCTAGTCTTGTTTCGCCAAATTCTATAAATGAAACTAACAGTTATGAAGATTATAGCGATGTTTTGGGGCAACAGCATGTAAAACGAGCTATCACCATTGCAGCAGCTGGGATGCATAATATCTTGTTGATTGGTCCTCCTGGAACAGGAAAAACCATGCTAATTAAGCGCATTCCAACCATTCTCCCTTCCCTAACAGAACAAGAGTCTTTAGAGACAACCAAAATTTTTAGTGCTGCTGGTAAACTTAAGGAGCCTTCATCAGGATTACTGAAACAGCGTCCATTCCGCTCACCTCATCATACGATTTCAGCTGGTGGTCTCGTCGGTGGTGGAACTATTCCCAAACCCGGAGAGGTCAGTCTCGCTCACCGCGGAATACTCTTCCTAGATGAATTGCCAGAATTCTCCCGCAACGTACTGGAAGTATTACGGCAACCTCTCGAGGATCGCGCTGTTACGATCAGTCGCGCTCGAGCCGTGCATACTTTCCCGGCACATTTTATGCTCGCAGCTTCCATGAATCCCTGTCCTTGTGGATTTCTTGGGAGCGATCATCCTGAACAACGTTGTACATGTAGTAGTGCTCGTATTGCTCAATACCGAGCTAAAATATCTGGTCCTTTACTGGATCGCATTGACCTTCAAGTGGATGTTCCTAGACCTAAAGAATGGACTAAAGAAACATTTAGTTTATCTTCACAAGAAATGAAGGAACAAGTGATTCAAGCACATCAAATTCAGGTTCATCGATATCGAAATCTACCATTCTCATGGAATAGCGAATTGTCTGGGAGACATCTGCGTACCCACACCTCACTATCATCCGATACATCCACCATGCTCCAACAAACTATCGAGGCACTTGGACTCAGTATGCGGGCCTATGACAGAATTCTAAAACTAGCTAGGACCATAGCTGATTTGGATGGGAAAGACAACATTAAAACCTCACATGTTGCAGAAGCCATACAATATCGTAATTTAGATCGTGTGCAAAATGAGGTAGAGATATAGCCAAATAACTCTATTATTATTGTATTATCATCTGTTTGTAACTCATGAATATGGGGTAAACTGGGATTGGATACGCTTGATAATATGCAATTCAATACTTTTACACAATGAGTTCATGGAGGTTAGCTAATGGATACTCTAAACCACAATTCAAAAGATTGGACCCACTCTACTTACTTGGCCCGCAACTTATGGTGTGGGTTACTCTTTGGCCTCGGCCTTGTTTCCTTTATAGATGAAGTTGTTTTTCATCAACTCCTGCATTGGCATCATTTCTACGACAAGTCCACGACAGACATTGGGTTAGTCTCAGATGGTCTATTCCATGCTTTCAGTTGGTTTGCAACCATAAGTTCATCGTTTATGTTTGCAGACCTTCGTCGCCGAAATGCATTATCTCTCAGCAGGTGGTTGGGAGGGCTATTACTTGGAGGCGGTTTTTTTCAATTATACGATGGTATAATCCAACATAAGCTCATGAGAATACATCAAATTCGGTACAATGTAGATATTAGGGGATATGATTGGATATGGAATATCACTGCTAGTATCATGATCGTCATAGGCTTCATTCTTGTGCTTCGAACAAGACGAAATACCAAGAGTCAAATCATCAAATGAGTCATACTTACATCCATCATAGTGTTGTCAATTCATTTGATGTATTGTTGGTATCAACAATGATTCTGGCATCCATTTATTATATCTATGCCGCACATATCGTTCGTCATAATAAGCCGTGGCCGTTATACCGTACGATCTTCTGGTTAATGGGAATTCTCTGTTTAACATCAATGGTTGTGGGTCCCTTAGCACATCAGGCTCACGATGATTTTAGAGTTCATATGCTTGGTCATTTACTACTTGGAATGCTTGCTCCACTACTTCTCGTATTGTCCGCACCAATGACTCTTGCCCTTCGAACACTCCATGTGCAATTAGCTCGACGTATTTCTAGTCTTCTAAAAAGCTCATCCATGCGAATACTTATCAATCCTCTTAGTTCATCATTCCTAAATGTTGGAGGAATATGCTTATTATATACAACTAACCTATACGTAGTGATGCAACATAATATTATTGTACACTTGATCGTGCATATACATGTGTTTTTAGCAGGCTATCTCTATACTTTGTCCATAATATATGTTGATCCAACACCACATCGAACTAGCTTTGTTTATCGTGCCGTATGGTTGATCATTTCTATTGCAGGGCACGGAATATTGTCAAAATATATCTTTGCACACCCGCCGGGAAACGTTCCTGTAGCACATGCTGAAACAGCTGGAATCCTTATGTACTATGGTGGTGATGCCATCGAAATGGTTATCATTTTCATTTTGTGTTACCAATGGTATAAGGCCAGTCGGCCTCGAACATCATACACTATAGAACCACTTTTAAATTCATGACAATACCATGTTCAATTCATTTAAGGATTCAAAAAAAATGCAAACAAGTAGAAACGGCTACACCGTCCTTTTTAGCGCAAGATCTTATGATCTTGAACTTTTTTGCCTATACTAAAATGCTTCTGTAATATGCTCCAAACTAGATACCGACATATCCGGATTCAGATGGACAGCAATCACATCAAAGCGTATGTTGATAGATGAAAAATCTACCTGCTTATATAATAAATAGACTTCAGCTGTTTTCCGTACTTGATTCATCTTGTGCATATTTACTGACTCGGCAGGTGTCCCAAATCTAGAATTAACACTTCTACTACGCACTTCAACAAAAATAAGTGATTCTTGATATCGAGCCACAATGTCTATTTCACCACTACGACAACGCCAATTACGATCCACGATATCATATCCAAGTTGAGATAAGAAAGTAGCTGCATGCTCTTCTGCAGCTGCTCCTTTTCGCTTACGGGTGTCCTTTTTTTGTCCAGCATCATCCATTAGGATGTCTTCCTTCCTTAGCTAAGCTATCTGTACGATAAATATAAGAGAGCACCTCTGCTACAAGTTGATATAACTCAGCTGGGATTTGTTGATCCAGATCTAATTGAGACAAGACTTCAACTAAAGCTGCATCCTCCTGAACAGGAACACCATGTTCTTTTGCTCTCTCTAGAATAGTCTCTGCTAATCGACCTCGTCCTTTAGCAACAACGACAGGGGCATCACTCTCACCTGGTGTATATTTTAGTGCAACAGCTCTCTTCTTCGAGAGAGCTAGTTCCTCATCAGACATTTTATTCATATACGCATGTCCACCCCTTTATATGTTGGAGGTGTATATTCCGATGTTACACTACCTTGTTTACGATCGACTTCTGCGACAGTAGGAAGAGGTAACGGCTCCGTTTTCAGACTTAAAAGTTGATAACCAATGGATTGGATCGATTGAGATATTTCATCACGACGATCATCAATTAATGATGTCATCCATTCATTATCATTATGGATTTTCAAGCTGACAATTTTATCGACAACCTGAACATCTACAAGTGTCGTGCCAAGATGCTTCATCTCTAGGTCAAACCACAGACGGCAATTCGAAGCGTCTAGTTCGCCCTTCTTACCCCGCCGAGACTGAATATGTACCGATGCTGTCTCCTCGCCATCCTGACCATTTAAAGGAATAAACATCGTTACTTGAGCAAAAGGAGCCGTTCGATCTGTATTCAATAATAATTGTTGTCCAGTCATATGTTGAACTAGCTGTTGAGCAGCTTCTTTCAAAGCAGGAGGTAGATCATTTCGATCTAACATTTGTAGGAGCACGCCTTTTAAAGACTCCTGATTCATAGCCGTTACTTCTGCGTTCGCAATCACTCCAGCCCCAGTAGGCAAAGACGTCGTTGAACGGAGTAATTCGGCTGGTAAATCCTTCACTAAGGGTACTGCCGCAGTATCCTGTACATAAGTCGGTACAGGAATATAAGCTTGTGCTGCAGTCGGTAAACTATTGCTAGGAGTCACTGGAACTTGAGGCTGCGCTGTCGTTAATGGGATAGTAGTCTGCATCTGAGTCTGATTGGCTACATTTGTATTAGCTACTGTAGTTGCAGCAGGATTCGCTGCTGCTTGGGGTTGCTGTGGCACCGGGGTAACCACAGCGGTATTTCCTTGCTGCGCGTTCCCTGGCGCAGCTTGCCCCTGCTGCGCTTGCGGCGTCGCGCCACTGCGCAAGGCAAGTTGCTCGTGCTCCGCACCGAGCAACTTCAACATCTGCCCCACCCACGGTACTTCGCCGTGGGTCGGGGCAGATCGCAGCGAAGCCCCTGCGGGAGCTTCGCCCATGGTTGCCGCCGCTTGCGCAGCTGGCGGCACTGGAGCTGCTACCCCTCCGGGTGCAGCAGCCAACGATGCCGGCGGCGATGCCGCGCCGGTGGTGCTCCCGCCACTTGGCGAAGCCGTGGCGGGTTGCTCTTGTGCCGTCACGCTCTGCGACGGCAGAGTAGATTGCTGCGTGCCACGCACCTGCAGCAGCAAATCCTGCAGCTTCGCTAATAGCGGCTGCAGAGGAACATTCGTTGCGGTACTATTAGATGCCGCAACCCCGCTAGCTAGTGTCGCTCCCTGGCCAGTAGCACTACCAGATGCCACCTGATTAGGCTGAACTACTGATGAAGCAACAACTGATTCTGATTTCCCCGCGGTGCTTTGTCCACTCTGAGCTATCACTGCTCCCGCTCCTTGCGTTACAGCTGAACCATTCGCAACTTGAGTCCCTTTCGGCACTGAAGCTTCACCATTTGCAGATAGCAAGGTAAGTTGCTCACTGAGACCAGCCAATAACTGGTGTAGAGGAGGTCCAAATACAGCCTGCTGTAATCCTCTTACACTTTCACCAGTCATAGGTAATCCACGTTGAAAGGCAATCGCAGCCGATTGTAGCCACTGTTCCGCGGGGACTCCTACTGGTTTCTCTCGTAGAACAGCACTAAACAGTGCAACATTTTCTTTTGTAAGTGGTACACCACTAGACTGTAACGTTTGAAGCATCTGACGATTAGCTTTAGTATCTGTTAAACCAACTGCTTTCAAAACATCTCCCAACGTATTTGCAGGGATCGATTTATGTGGTGATTCCGTTAGTGGTTTAAGGACCAACATTCCTTCTTCTCCTGGAGGCTGTACTTGCAATAAAGTTGCTTGACCTTGTTGTAGAGGAGTTTCAACTTTTGCATGCACCTTCACCCCCTGAATTTGAATTTCAGCTTCTTTCCCATCCTCAGAGACACTTAGAACAACCCCACGTACCACCTGCCCAGTCTTGACATCTAACTGTTTGGAATCCCCTACTTTCGTGTCACCTAGCAATCCGCGGATTAATGATCCAATATTCACAATAGTTCCTCCGTTTTCAAATCGCTCTTTCTATCTTTATCGGTGTTAGACCCACTTCAAATAAATATTAAAATAAAGTCGGCTGTTCAGCTAGAAGATTGTTCAAAAAACTACGCCGATGCATCGGCGTAATTCCTAGATTCGTAATTTGTTCTCTATGCACCTTCGTCGCATATCCTTTATGAACAGCAATTCCATAGTCGGGATACATCGATTCCCAAGCTCCTTCACAAAGCCGATCACGTGTTACTTTAGCTATAATCGACGCCGCGGCAATAGACTGGCTATTTGCATCTCCTTTTACAATAGCAAGTTGAGGTATTTCAACTTGGATTTTCTCTGCATCTACCAGTAAGAAATCAGGATTAATAGATAAAGACTCTATTGCCCTTTTCATCGCTAATCTTGATGCTTGCTTTATATTAATGTTATCTATGGTTTGGGCATCCACATGTCCCACACCTACAGCCAGAGCCTTCTCCATAATAACAACATAGAGAGCATCTCGTTTTTTCGCACTTAATTTCTTAGAATCATTTACTCCCTCTATTTGAAGCCCTTGGGGTAGAATTACCGCTGCTGCGACAACATCACCAAATAGACATCCTCGTCCTACTTCATCAACCCCTGCTATATGTTGATAGGATTGTTCCCAGTAAAGATTCTCATATTGAAGCATATCAACAACGATTATGCTCTTTTCCCCAACCATTCCAATCACCATAATCCTTTCACTCATCATTCTGATCTATAGAATTCATAATATGAAATAATACTTAGCTTACCATATCAACAACGTAAAAAGGCATTGATCTACTACAAAAGTAGCAAATAAACGCCTTCTCATTATCTATAGCCATCTTATAAATTTCAATCTCATGTTAATGACATTATATTAATAGGGGGCTTCCATCGAGAACCGTCCTAATTTACCCGCACGAAGTTCTCGCAGAATAAGTCCACAGGCTTTCTCCAAATCGACTCTACCACCACTAACAATACAACCACGTTTTCGGCCAATTTCTTCCATGATCTCTACAATTTCATCTGGTTCATTCGATCCCGTTGGCTGTTCACTTTGCAGATCAAAGCGCTCTTTAAAAGGACCCCAATAATATTTCGTGATGTATTTCAACCCGAAAAATGCGACATCCTCAACATTGAGAATTTCAGCTTTAATTGCTCCAGTTACGGCAAGACGATATCCTACATTCATATCTTCAAACTTAGGCCACAGAATCCCTGGAGTATCCAGCAATTCCATCTCTTTGCCAACTTTTATCCACTGTTGACCTTTTGTAACCCCTGGACGATCACCTGTTAGTGCAACACTACGTCCAGCGAGGCGGTTTATCAATGTTGACTTACCTACGTTCGGAATACCCACGATCAAAGCTCGAATTGCTCTTGGATTTATCCCTTTTGAAATCTGCTTATCGATTTTTGCTTTTAACAATAATTTTAATTGTGTAGGAATTTCTTTTATCCCTGTACCCGTTGATGCATCAACAGGAAATGCCACTTGTCCTTGCTTTTTAAAGTAGTCTAACCACTCTTTTGTCACTTCTCCATCTGCTAAATCCGCTTTATTCAAAACAATGAGTCGAGGTTTTCCCTGCAGAATCTCGTCAATCATTGGATTACGACTAGAAAGCGGAAGACGTGCATCAACCAACTCAATAACAGCATCAATTAATTTTAATTGCTCTTGAATTTGGCGGCGTGCTCTGGTCATATGACCTGGGAACCACTGAATCGACACCGTCATCACCTCATCTTTTTTACCACAACTACTCCATCAACTTCATGGGTTTAATGGTTGATCCATTCAATATCTTTCACTGGCCAAAAAATCACATCTGCTCTGCCTACAATATCACCTAGCGGCACATAGCCAATCATCCGGCTATCCGTACTGTCTGAACGGTTGTCTCCCATAGCAAATATATGACCTTCAGGGACAGTACCATCTGGGAAGCTCTCATTAGGAAAATTTTTATTATTATATGTCAGGTTTTGTTCATGTCTGCTATCGATTTCAGCTTGTATGTAGGGTTCATCAATAGCTTCTCCATTAATGTAAACTGTATCCCCTTCAACCTTCACTGTATCACCAGCAACACCTATTACTCGTTTAATAAAGTCTCTACCTTCCGAAGGGACATGAAAGACTACCACTTCGCCCCTCTCAGGCTCACGAATATCAAAAAGGATTTCATTTACAATCAAACGTTCTCCCGTATGAAAATTAGGTTGCATCGAAGGTCCATCTACAATAAATGGTTTAAAAAGTAACCAACGAATGAGAACCACTAGAATAATAGCGATTACGATCGCCTTTATCCATTCGACTACTTCATTATTTCCTTGTTTCGATGATTTATCATCACGATCTTTAATCTCAGCTGTGTCCTGCTGAATATCCAAGTCCTGCTGCATCATTCATCGCCCTCTCTTATACCAAATTTAATAAAATGCGTAGGGGATGGCATTTTCGCTATTTTTTTGAAAAGAAAAGCTCCTTAACGGAGCTTCGTCGCCTAATGAATGTAGGCATAGTTCATCCGTATGCCCTATTTATACTAAAACGAAAGGGACTTGAAATCAAGCCCCTTAACGTTGTCCGTTTATTAACGGCGCATTTCTTTAATTCTTGCAGCTTTACCGCGTAGTTCACGAAGATAAAAGAGTTTAGCACGACGAACTTTACCACGACGAGCCACTTCAATTTTCTCGAGCTTAGGCGAGTTAAGTGGGAATGTTCTTTCCACACCAACACCGTAAGAAATTTTACGTACTGTAAAAGTTTCTCCGATTCCGCCACCACGACGTTGAATAACAACACCTTCGAACAATTGGATACGCTCACGTGATCCCTCGATAACTTTTACATGTACTTTCAAAGTATCTCCAGGGCGAAAGTTTGGCAAATCTGTGCGAAGTTGTTCTTGAGTAATCGCTTGTAGGATATTCATATTAGAATTCCCTCCTTCCATACAGGTGTTCTTGCTTCTTCCGGAGAAATCTATATTCTCCCTCATTATTGACAGAGGACCACCGTAGTCATACACAACAGCATTTATTATATCATATCTTTTAATCTACTTGCAAGAAGTTTCGTATTTATACCTGTTTCAAAAACTCTACAATCGTGAGAAGTCCTTTATCAAAGTTATCCAAGTTGAAATGTTCATTGGGTGCATGTAGATTCTCATCTGGCAAACCAAAGCCCATCAAGACAACAGGAACATTTAATACCCGTCCAAATGTTTCAACGATGGGAATAGATCCACCATCTTTCGTCAACACAGGTCGAACTCCATATACATGATTAAATGCATCTGACGCTTTCTGTAACATTGGTGTTGTAGTATCCATTGTAAATGGATTTCCCTTTTCTCGTTGAATAACTGACACCTTAGCACCAACAGGTACATTCGCATGAATATGCCGCTCAATTTTATCAAGAATATCTTGTGGCTTCTGATAACCTACAAGACGACAAGTAATCTTTGCATGAGCTTCTTTCGGAATAACGGTCTTCGACCCTTCACCTTGAAAACCACCATATACTCCATTTAACTCTAGTGTAGGACGAGCTCCAGTTCTTTCAACAAATGTGTATCCTTCTTCTCCATAAAGAGCATCCAGACCTAACGATTGTTGCAATTTATTCTCATCAAGCGATTGTTTCACAAATTCAGCTCGCATCTCAGGTGAAAGCTCAGGTACATCCTCATAGAACCCTTCTACATTCACACGACCTTGATCATCATGAAGCGTAGACAGTAGAGTTACAATTGCATGGAGTGCGTTAGGAACACCCCCACCAAAAGTACCCGAATGTAGATCAGTATTCGCCGTTGTAACTTCAACATCTAATGAGCATAATCCACGTAGTCCGACACAAATCGCTGGCTTGCCTTTTTCAAGAAGTGATGTATCTGAAATGATTACCACATCAGCAGCTAATTCCTCACGACGTTGTTCCAAGAAAGAAGGTAGGTTCGGACTTGTTACTTCCTCCTCACCTTCGATACAGAATTTAATATTAACAGGAAGCTCTTTTTCTTGTTTGAGTATCGCTTCAACGGCCTTAATATGTAAAAAGACTTGGCCTTTATCATCCGTAGCGCCACGTGCATAAATTTTATCTCCACGAATCGTTGGTTCAAATGGAGGCGTCTCCCACAAATGAAGAGGGTCAACCGGTTGTACATCATAATGTCCATACACAAGTACAGTAGGCTTACCTGGAGCATGTAAATGATCTGCTGTTACTATAGGATGACCTTCAGTTGGATGAATCGTTATATTCTCAAGACCAGCTTTTGCTAAAGAATCGGCTAACCAATCCGCTGCTCGTAATACATCAGATTTATGTTCAGACAGAGCAGAAATACTCGGTATAGATAACCATTCTTTCAATTCGTTTAAATGTTGTTCTCTTTGATTTTCAAAATAGACTTGATAATCCATCTTGTTCCTCCCTTTCACTCTTATGATTGTTCTGAAGTTCCTGCAGATATTTCTTATCCTGATCTGAAAGTTCAAGTTTATCTAAAAGGTCAGGACGACGTGTAAACGTACGCTTTAGAGCTTGCTGCCTACGCCACACTTCAATATTCGCATGATGACCACTTAATAGCATATCTGGTACCTTCCAACCACGGAATTCAGCAGGTCGTGTATAATGCGGATATTCAAGCAATCCTGTACTGAACGAATCTGTCACAGCTGACATCTCATTTCCCAATACACCGGGTAATAACCTTACAACAGCATCAATTACGGTCATCGCAGGTATCTCACCACCCGTGAGAACATAATCTCCTACAGAAAGTTCATCTGTTACTAAATACTCACGAATTCGTTCATCATACCCTTCATAATGTCCACATATAAAGATAAGATGTTCCTCTTGTGCTAATTCTTCCGCCTTCTTTTGTGTAAAGGTTTCTCCTTGTGGACACATCAGAATAACACGTGGTGGTTTAGGACTTGAAGTCACAACATGCTCGACCGCAGCAAATATAGGTTCGGGCTTCAACACCATTCCCCCGCCACCACCATATGGCGTATCATCAACAGTATGATGTTTATTCAAGGAAAAGTCTCTAAAGTTAATTGCGTTTAAAGAGACAATCCCTTTCTCATTCGCCTTACCCAAAATACTGCTCTCAAACACACCTGTGAACATCTCAGGGAATAGGGTCAGAACATCTACCTTCATATTTATAACAATCCTTCCATCAGATGAATCTTAACCTTCTTATTATTCACATCCACGTCTAGCACAACATCATCAATCACTGGTATTAGAATATCCGCACCTGAGGTTGGTTTAACCACCCACACATCGTTTGCACCCGGTGAAATAATTTCAGTAATCACGCCTAGTGGCTTATCTTCATTTTCATCGGTAATTACGCTACATCCAATAATGTCATGATAGTAGTACTCATTCTCTGGAAGTTCAATAAGATCATCCTTTGATACTTTGAGCATACTTCCTTTGTATTTCTCTACCTCATTAATATTGGAATAGCCTTCTAGTTTTAAAATGTACATGTTCTTGTGGTATCGTGCAGAGTCTATTGTAATCCAGAACGATGGTTTACCACCTTCAGGAATCAACAATAAACGTTTCCCCTTTGCGAAACGCTCTTCCGGAAAATCTGTAATCGGTAATACTTTGATTTCACCCTTAATACCATGCGTATTCACCAATTTACCTACTGTTAATAATTGTTCTGCCATATTCTCCTCCTACAAACAATGCACAATTAGCGCAGAAATACGACGATCCTCTATCACCTAATGTCTTCAGCATGTACGAAAAAGGGCTAGGACATGCATCCTAACCCACTTTCGTAAATTTTTAAGATATGATATCTACGGTTACGCGTTTGTCCATTTTGACTGCTGCAGATGTGACAACTGTGCGCAACGCTTTAGCTATCCTACCCTGTTTTCCAATAACCTTGCCCACATCTTCTGGATGAACAGACAATTCATAGACAACAAGATGATCCTTCTCTACCGCTCTCACGGTCACATCTTCAGGATGATCCACCAAAGCCTTAGCAATAACACTAACTAATTCTTCCATAGATACCCCTCACAATCAGTCATTATTTCTGTAACTTAGATTCATGGAATTTTTTCATAACGCCTGCTTTACTAAGCAAGTTACGAACTGTATCTGATGCTTGTGCACCGTTTTGAAGCCATGCCAAAGCTTTATCTTCATCAATCTTAACTACTGCCGGTTGTTCAACTGGATTGTAGTAACCGATTTCTTCGATAAAACGACCATCACGCGGGGAACGGGAATCCGAAACCACGATACGGTAGAATGGCGCTTTATGGGCACCAATGCGTTTAAGACGAATACGTACTGCCACAAAATTCACCTCCTTCAATAAATACACTTCATATTGTCAACGAAAAGGAAACTTCATGCCGCCTTTTCCTGCTAATCCTTTTAATTGCTTCATCGCTTTTCCCTTAGGACCCTTCGGCCCCATCATATCAGAGAACTGCTTCATCATCTTCCGCATTTCATCGAACTGCTTGATCAGACGATTGACTTCGGCAATATTCGTACCACTACCCGCAGCAATTCGCTTACGACGTTTATGATCCATAATCTCAGGGCGTTGCTTCTCATCCTTCGTCATTGAGAACACAATGGCTTCAATGCGGCCCATTTGTTTATCATCTACTTTAAGATCCTTCGATTGCTTCATCTTACCCATACCAGGAATCATATCCATAATCTGATCAAGTGGTCCTAGCTTCTTGACCTGATCCATCTGCTCCAAGAAATCATCGAACGTAAATTCCGCATTGCGCATCTTCCGTTCCATTTCTTTAGCCTTATCAGTATCGATATTTAATTGAGCTTTCTCAATAAGAGAGAGCATATCGCCCATCCCAAGAATTCGCGAAGCCATACGCTCCGGATGGAATGGTTCTAATGCATCGATCTTTTCGCCTAAGGATACGAATTTAATCGGACAACCTGTTACAGCTTTAACAGAAAGTGCAGCTCCACCACGCGTGTCTCCATCTAACTTGGTTAGCACTACACCAGTCAATCCCAATTGTTCATTAAAGTTGTTAGCAACATTCACTGCATCTTGACCCGTCATTGCATCCACAACTAGTAACACTTCATCAGGTTTGATCTCAGCATGAATCTGACTTAATTCTTCCATCAGTAATTCATCAATATGAAGACGACCTGCAGTATCGACAATTAGATAATCATTCCCATTATCCTTAGCATGTTGTAATGCTTGTTTAGCAATTTCAACAGGACTAATCTTGTCACCAAGTGAAAATACTGGGGCTTTAATCTGTTCACCCAATACTTCCAATTGCTTGATGGCAGCAGGTCGATATATATCACCTGCAACGAGTAGAGGTCGGCTGTTCTGTTTCTGAAGTAACTTAGCAAGCTTACCCGAAGTTGTTGTCTTACCAGCACCTTGCAGACCAACCATCATGATTACGGTAGGTGGCTTATTAGACTTTTCAAGCTTAGCTTGACTTCCACCCATCAGATCGGTTAGTTCCTTATTCACAATATCGATAATTACCATGCCTGGAGTAAAGCTGTCCATCACTTCATGTCCGATGGACTTCTCTTTCACTTTGGCAACGAATTCCTTGACTACTTTGAAATTAACGTCCGCTTCCAATAGAGCAAGACGCACTTCCCGCATCGCTTCGTTGACATCCTCTTCGGACACTTTACCTTTTCCACGGAGCTTACTGAATACGTTCTGCAGCCTGCCTGTTAATCCTTCAAATGCCATTCGCCGCCACCTCCCTGCCTTTATTCATATACTTGCAAACGATCCAGAATAGTGATCATATTTTGTTTATCTTCTGCTAGTACAACAGCCGTAAGAACTAACTGTCGTAATTGTTCTAATTCTTCCATGCGCCGATCATACTTTTGCAGGAGATTGAGTTTCTCTTCATACATATCAAGAACCTGTTCAGCTCGCTTAATATGTTCATAGACCGCTTGTCGGCTAATCTTAAACTCTGCCGCAATTTCCCCAAGGGAAAAATCGTCATGGAAATAATATTTAAGAAATGTCTGTTGTTTCTCAGTTAATAAATGTTCATAGAAATCAAACAATAGATTAATTCTATTTGTCTTCTCGAGTCTATCTTCCTGACTCATTGAGGGCACCCCCTTCGTCAAGGACAAACACTTTACACTCAACGAATCTAATAATACATAAAACAAAGTAAGATGTCAAGCATATATCCTTGTCATCTTACTTCCACGGAAGAAGATACAGAAATATAGAAAGGAAATGAAACACACTACCCGCTAGTACGAATAAATGCCAAATCGCGTGATGGTACGGAAACCCTCGCCACACATAAAATACCGTTCCAAGCGTGTATAGAATTCCTCCTAATGCAAGAAGAGTCATACCTTCAGCTGGCACTGCTGCTGATAATGGATTCCAAGCGATCACAATCATCCAGCCCATAATAATATAGAAGATCGTAGACATAAACAGAAATTTTTTCACAAAAAACGCTTTAAACAAACATCCTAGAATAGCGAATCCCCACACGATAGCGAATAATGTCCAACCTAATGATCCACGAATAGCAACCAACATAAAGGGGGTATATGAACCTGCAATGTACAGATAAATCGAAGAATGGTCAAAAAATTCAAATAAGTCTTTCACTTTTCCTTCTTTAAAGCTATGTACCAGGGTTGAATTTATATACAAAATAAGCATGGTAACACCATAAATTGTAAAACTAACAACATGCCACGGAGTGCCTCGCAAGCTAGAGTACACAATAAGTAATACAAGTGCTAATACACTAAGAACTGTTCCAATCCCATGTGTAACAGCATTCGCCACTTCTTCACGACGTGTATAAGTGTGCGTATTCGCCATAAGTAGTAGCCCCTTCAAATTCTCATTTTATAAAATCTCCTATTATAATAAGGCATCGAAAGAAATTAATTCTTTAGATGCCTCGCTATCAACGATTACATTAGGCCTCCAGAGTGGATTCCTCGTTCTCGTTCTCATCTTCTTCATCTTGAATTAACCCTGCGAATAGTGCGTGTACAAACTGTTGTGAATCAAATGGTTGTAAATCTTCCATTTTTTCTCCAAGACCTACAAATTTCACAGGAATATTCAATTCTTGACGTATAGCTACTACGATTCCACCTTTGGCTGTTCCATCTAGCTTGGTAAGTACAAGACCTGTCACTCCACTTTTCTCTCCAAAGAGCTTAGCTTGACTTAATGCATTTTGTCCGGTAGTTGCATCTAATACCATCAAAACTTCATGGGGAGCACCGGGAACTTCACGTTGAATGACACGATATATTTTATTCAATTCTTCCATCAAGTTAGACTTGCTCTGTAACCGACCAGCCGTATCACAGATTAGTATATCTACTTGACGTTGTTTAGCAGCCTGAACGGCATCATACATCACGGCAGCAGGATCTGAACCTGATTGTTGTTTGATCACATCAACGCCTGCGCGTTGTCCCCACACTTCCAGTTGTTCAATCGCTCCAGCACGAAATGTATCTCCCGCTGCTAACAATACCTTTTTACCCTGTTGTTTGAAGCGATGTGCCATTTTACCAATCGTTGTTGTTTTACCAACACCATTTACACCTACGAACAATATGACTGTAATACCGTTCTCATTCATATTAAGTGATATATCATCTTCTCCACGAAGTAGATCCATCAGTTTTTGCGACAGAATCGGTTGTAGCTCTAAGGCATTCTCGATTTTTTGTTTCTTCACTTCAACTCGCAATTCATCGATAAGAGTCATCACCGTATTAACTCCTACATCTGCTCCAATCAGAATTTCTTCGAGTTCTTCATAGAATTCTTCATCAATCTTTTTACGACGGACCATGAGATCGGATACTTTCTCCACTAGACCCTTTCTCGTTTTCTCCAATCCATCACGAAACTGTTTAGTTACAGCTTCTGTTTTATTCGAAATATTTTCTTTTAGTTTTTTAAAAAAACTCATATGCTTCCTCCATCTCCTATTCAACCTTTGTTAGGCAATTTCTGCTTCTTCATTCTCTAATTTAACAGAAACAAGCTTCGATACGCCGCCCTCTTCCATCGTCACACCGTATAACACATCCGCTTCCTCCATCGTCCCTTTACGATGAGTAACGACGATAAACTGTGTTTGCTCAGAGAATTCCCGCAAATATTGGGCGAATCGCACGACATTGGCTTCATCTAATGCCGCTTCCACTTCATCCAACACACAGAAGGGAACTGGTTTCACTTGAAGTATAGCAAATAAAAGTGCCATGGCAGTCAGAGCGCGTTCTCCTCCTGATAATAACTGGAGGTTCTGAAGCTTCTTACCTGGTGGCTGAGCAACGATATCAATTCCTGTATCCAACATATGCTCAGGATCAAGCAGAACCAGATCTGCTCTACCACCTCCGAACAATTTCATAAATACAGTACCAAATTCGCGGCGAATCGCATCGAAGGTAGTTTTGAAACGTTTGGACATTTCATCATCCATTTCACGTATCACTTCATATAAAGTGGTCTTGGCTCCAATTAAATCTTCCTTCTGTTCGCTCAGGAATTGATAACGTTCGTTGACACGCTGGTATTCTTCGATCGCGCCTAAGTTAACTTCTCCAAGCGATGATATATTACGTTTCAGTTCTTTGACCTCATCCTGAACAGCAGGTACATCATCTGGTATTGGATAGCGTTGCTTAGCTAATTCGTAACTGAGTTCATAATCCTCACTCAACTTTTTAAGAATGTTATCTAATTCAACATCCAAACGGTTTACACCAATCTCGGTCTGACGAAGCTGTTCATCAACATTTCGAAGCTCTGTCCGTTGCTCTTTTGTCTCATTTTCTTGCAACTCCAACTTTTTAGATAGTTGCATACGAGAAGCTCTTTTGAAATCAAGTTGCTGTGAGGATTCATCTTTCTTCAGCTTATACTGATTCAAATTCTCGATCTGTTGAACGGATTCTTTCTCATTCGTAAGTAAATCTGCTTCAATTGAAGACAATAATTTTTTCGTTTGATTCAAATCTCGATCTTGTGAATTAAAATCCGATTGCAATCGACGTAGTTGCTCTTCAAGCGAGAAACTTTCTTGATCTAGCTTTCCTTCTTTTACTTTAAGTTGAGTTAACTCGCTTTGAAGTTCATCCTTCGCAGATTCACTCGCTTTACGAGCAAATTCCGCCGCTTGTAACGCTTGATGTACGGACTGTTCTTGTTCTTCTAACGCAGCTAATTTCTTAACAGCCTCTTCACGACTTAATTCAATCCCCTTATTCTCTTCGGTAAATCCACTTTTCTCCTGTCCAGTCACTTCAACCTGTTCTGAGACATGGCGGAGTTCATGCTGAAGTTGTTTCAAATCACCTGCTGCTTGTTGCTCCTCAATCCGCTTATCATCCCCTGCTTGCCGAAGTTCATCAAGCTTGGTTTGCGTTTGATTCAATTGAACTTTTAATTGTTGAATACTCTCTTGAAGCTTTATCAGTTGCTTCTCAGTATCCGTAATTTCTTGATCTAAGGAATCCAATTGACGTTTGCGACTCAGCAAGTTGTTATTCTTCTTATGCTGACTTCCCCCAGTCATGGATCCCCCAGCATTGACAATATCACCATCTAGCGTCACTACACGATATCTGTATTGACATCTAGAAGCAATTTTATTAGCATCTTCAAGAGTTTCTGCTATGATAACATTTCCTAAAAGACTACCAATGACTGGAGCATACTTAGCATCATATTGAACTAATTCCGCTCCTATCCCTACAAAACCTCCAGCACCCTCAATGACAGAACGATCACTTGCCGAAATATTTCTTGCCCGCATAACATCCAAAGGTAAGAAAGTAGCTCGTCCTAATTGACGTTGTTTAAGAAATGCAATGGCTTGACGAGATACCGATTCGTTCTCCATGACGATATGTTGTAGTGATGCGCCCATAGCCGTTTCCATAGCAAGTTCTAACTTCTCTGGTACAGAAATAAGCTCTGCTACAGCACCGTGCACACCGTGCAGTACAGATTTACGAGAAGCTTTAAGCACTTCCTTGACACCCAACATAAATCCATCGAAATCATCCTGCATTTCCTTCATCGTATCTCGACGAGATGTTAGGGCTTCACGCTTCTGTTCCCATTTACGTAATGTGACTTGGCTTTCTTCCAATAACTTCTGCACGGATTGATAACGTTCACTCTCAGTAATGTATCCACCGCGTAATTCTCTGATTTCATTCGCGTATTTCTCTAATGATTTATCTAGATCTGCCTTCTGCTTTAGCAGTTCTTCTTTCTGACTCTCCCATTTACCTGTCTCTTCTTCAGCTCGATTCATCCGCCGAGACAAAGTCTCTTTCTGTTGATCAGCATAACGAATTTCATTACGAGCCTGTGCCATTTCATTCATTAATTCAAGCAAAGAACTTTTCAGTGTTTCTTCTTGTTGTTGGCTGATACCACCACTAACAGAAGCAAGTTTCGCCTCTTCTCCTGACAGGTGATGGCGTAGTTCTTTGAGTTCCTCTTGTAAGGCCTCAAGTTTACTCTTCGTAAGAGTCAGTTCCGCTTTTCTGTCCTCAACGCGCTCATCCCCTGTAGTTAATGTCTCCGCCAATTGCTCACGATGACCTTCTAGGTTTCTCTTGCGCTCTCTAAGTACCTCGCCGTAACCTTCACTCTTCTCATAAGCTTCACTATATTGTAATAATGCATCCTGTAATGACTCTACCTCTTGCTCAAGCTTTCGCAGATTTGAACGATCACTTTCAAGTCTAGCATCATGAGCGGATACAACCGTTGATAATTGAAGTTGTTGTTCCTGGAGAACTGCAAGCTTAGCTGTTGCTTCGCTCCAGTTCGTATGAATTTGTTCGATTTGATGAACATACATGGAGATTTCTTTACTCTTCAACTGCTCACGAAGTTGCTTATAATAGACAGCTTTCTCAGACTGCTCCTTCAGTGGAGTGATTTGTACTTCCAACTCACTGACCAAATCATGAATACGCAACAAATTTTGCTCCGTTTCATCCAATTTACGCATAGCATCTTTTTTTCGAGATTTATATTTAACAATCCCTGAAGCCTCTTCAAATATGCCACGACGATCCTCTGAACGAGTACTAAGTATTTCCTCAATACGTCCCTGTCCAATGATCGAGTAGGCTTCTTTACCGATTCCCGTGTCCATAAATAACTCCGTTATATCTTTGAGACGACAGGATTGCTTATTTATCAAATACTCACTATCTCCACTACGATGTACTCGACGGGTTACTGTGACTTCGTTGAAATCAAGTGGTAGCACGTGATCTTCATTATCTAAAGTAAGAGAGACCTCACCAAAGTTCACGGCTTTACGAGCATCACTACCGGCAAATATGATATCTTCCATTTTGCCTCCGCGTAATGATTTGGCGCTTTGTTCACCTAATACCCATCGTATACCGTCAGAAATATTACTTTTACCGCTACCGTTAGGACCTACAACAGCTGTTATGCCTCTAACGAATTCCATTTCCGTTTTATCGGCAAAAGATTTGAAACCTGATAATTCAATTCGCTTCAAAAACATAGCTTCCCAATCACCTCTAAACCCTATAATACCACAACTTCTTATAGTGAAAATACTAATTAATCACAATATACCCTTCATTAAATAAAGAGCAAAGAGCAGTGCATGACTCATACATAAGTCCAATCGCGACTGCTCTTTGCTCTTAAATTATGAATTGTTTCCATTTACAAAACCCTATAATTTATATTGTTTCAACTGGTTGAGTGCAACAGAGGCTGCCTGTTGCTCAGCTTCCTTCTTAGAACGACCACTACCTCTACCAATACATTCATTACCCATAAAAACTTCAGAAACAAATTCACGTTCATGTGCAGGCCCGCGTTCCTCTACGATCCGATATTCTAACATTTCCATATTATGATGTTGTGTTAGCTCCTGAAGTTCGGTTTTGTAATCGCTCATATGGAGCTTACTATTCTCCGCTACCTTAGGAAATACAAATCGGTCCAAGAATGAGCGCGCTGCTTCAAGTCCTTGATCCAAATATAACGCCCCAATAAACGCTTCAAATACGTCAGCGAGTAAGGCAGGACGACTACGACCGCCTGTTAATTCCTCGCCTTTGCCCAGCAATACATACTGTCCAAAATTTAAAGCTACTGCGAATTTAACAAGCGAAGGCTCACACACAATTGCTGCACGAAGCTTAGTGAGTTCACCTTCAGGACGTGTTGGAAAAAGATTGTACAAATATTCTGATACCGTTAGTTCTAGCACAGCATCACCTAAGAATTCAAGGCGTTCATTATCATGATGCTGGCTGAAACGGTGTTCATTGACATAAGAAGCGTGTGTAAAAGCCTGCTTCAAGAGAAGCTTATTGTGAAATTGGATATGAAGTTGCTGCTGCAACTGTCTCAAATCTTCACTCACGATTACGTCTCCTTAATTATCAAATTTTTTCAAGATAAGGGAAGCATTGTGTCCACCAAAGCCAAATGAATTAGACATTACGATGTTTAGATCAGCTTGTCTAGCCACATTCGGTACATAGTCCAAGTCACATTCTGGATCAGGTTGATCTAGATTAATCGTAGGTGCCAGTGTCTGATTCTGCAATGAAAGTGCACATATCACCGCTTCAACACCACCCGCAGCCCCTAGTAAATGACCTGTCATGGATTTAGTTGAACTCACAGCTACCTTATAGGCATGGTCTCCCAATGCCATTTTGATCGCTTTTGTTTCTGATTTATCACCGACACCCGTTGAAGTTCCATGAGCATTGATATAATCAACATCTTCTGGCTTGATTCCTGCTGTTCTAATCGCCATTCTCATACAACGAGCAGGTCCATCTGGATCTGGATCAGTCATATGATGAGCATCTGCACTCAGACCATAACCGATAACTTCAGCTATGATATTTGCACCACGCTTCTGTGCATGTTCTAACGATTCTAAGACTAGAACACCCGCACCTTCTCCCATAACGAATCCATCACGTTCAATGTCGAATGGTCGACTCGCCTTACTAGGATCATCATTACGTGTAGACATAGCACGCATCGCACAGAATCCCGCTACGCCTGTTGGACGAATGGTTGCTTCCGCACCACCACAGATCATCACATCAGCTTCTCCACTTTGAATCCATCTAAATGAGTCACCTATTGCGTGAGACCCTGATGCACATGCAGAAACGGAAGCAGAATTGGGGCCTTTTGCACCTAAAAGAATGGATAGATGACCAGAGGCCATGTTCGCAATCATCATCGGAATGAAGAATGGACTTACTCTTTTGGGACCCTTCTCCAATAAAATGTTATGTTGGTCTTCCCATGTTCCTAATCCACCAATTCCTGAACCGATGATCACACCCACACGCTCTGCGTCTGAATCATTTGCAATATCTAGACCACTATTCTTTAATGCCATCTTTCCAGCTGCTGCGGCAAACTGAACAAAGCGATCCATTTTACGAACTTCTTTGCGTTCAATATAATCCTCGGGATCAAAATCCTTCACTGAAGCAGCAATCCTTGTCGTATATTCACTAACGTCAAAGGATTCTATCTGCGAGACGCCAGACTTACCAGAAATCAGATTATTCCATAGACTATCTAGATCATTGCCTAGGGAAGTTACAACGCCCATACCCGTTATCACTACTCTTTGACTCAATCACATTCACCTCTATATAGACTGCATATGCCATAATTTTCGTTATTATAAGCTTTGTAGATCATCTAGTAATTATTGACCACAAGATATGGAGAAGTCCCGCCTTTAAAAGGATCGGGACTTACCAATTTGTAATTTAGGTGTGAGATTGTATGTAATTCACAACTTCTCCCACGCTTGTAATTTTCTCTGCATCTTCATCAGAGATTTCAATATCAAACTCATCTTCCAATTCCATTACCAATTCAACAACGTCAAGAGAATCAGCACCAAGATCATCTTTGAAAGATGATTCTAGCGTAACCTCGGCTTCGTCAGCACCTAAGCGATCGACGACGATGCGTTTTACACGCTCCAATACATCGGACATCCGGTTCACCTCCTCCTCTTTGGTATTATACGAGAATTTTTTTCAAAATGCTACATCACCATTCCGCCATCCACATGGAGTGTCTGGCCTGTCATATACGACGCACTATCTGAAGCCAGGAAAGCCACAACATTAGCGATTTCTTCTGGTTGTCCAAGACGTGCCAGTGGGATATCAGCAATAAGCTTGCTCCGCAAGTCTTCTGGTAACTCTTTGGTCATATCTGTATCAATAAAACCAGGAGCTACACAGTTAACGGTTATCCCTCGCGAAGCAAGCTCACGAGCAGCTGATTTAGTAAGGCCAATTACTCCAGCTTTTGCAGCAACATAATTAGCTTGCCCAGCATTTCCAAGTACTCCAACAACTGATGAAATATTAATTATTCGCCCATAACGTTGTTTCATCATGGGACGAGTTACTGCTTTTAGACAGTTAAATACACCCTTGAGGTTCGTTTCAATGACTTGATCAAACTCTTCCTCTTTCATTCTCATAATGAGATTATCTCTAGTTATCCCAGCGTTATTCACCAGAATATCAATACGTCCCCAAGTGTTAATCGTTTCTTTAACTAAATTCTCCGCTTGCTCGCCAACTCCTACATTTGCTTTGAGCGCCAGAGCTTCTACTCCAAGGGCTTGAATTTCGGTAACAACTTCCTGTGCCGCAGCCTCACTACCTGAATAGTTAACCACAATATTCGCACCTAAATCAGCTAATGTTAGAGCTATACTACGCCCTATACCCCGTGAAGCGCCAGTTACAAGTGCAACTTGCCCAGTTAAAGGTTTGGACATTACAAGTTCCTCCTTTCCCAAGTATACCTTTGTAGTTCTTTTAAGCTTCTATAATGCAAACTCAAGACTAGCTAGACGATTAATATTGATCACTTTCACAGTCTTATCAATCTTCTTAATTAGGCCAGTTAATACGTTACCAGGTCCAATCTCAATAAAAGTATCAACCCCTTGCGAGATCAGAAATTGAACACTATCTTCCCAAAGTACAGGTGAATATACTTGTTCAACTAGTAATTGGCGAATGGCACTACTATCCTTAACCGTTTGTGCAGTCACATTAGCGACTATTGGAACGATCGGCTCATAAAAAGTAATCGTGTCCAGCTTGATTTCAAGTTGATTGGCAGCTGCCTTCATCATTGAAGAGTGAAATGGTCCGCTTACTTCGAGAGCGATAGCACGTTTGCCCCCAGCTTCCTTCACCCGCTCACTAACTTCAGCAACCCCCGCAGTTGAACCTGAGATAACTATTTGGCCTGGACAATTCATATTTGCTAACTCTACTATTTGACCACTCTCAGTAACACTAAGGCATAACTGAGTCAACGCCTCACGACTCGCGCCTAACACTGCTGCCATAGCACCATGACCATCAGGAACAGCCTGTTCCATAAATTGACCACGTGCTCTCACAATCGCTACGGCATCTTTCAAAGATAGAACGCCAGCAGCAACAAGTGCACTATATTCACCCAAGCTATGCCCTGCAACATAGTCTGCTTGGATTCCTTTACTCTGTAAAGCCTTTAAGTATGCAACACTAGTAGTCAATAATGCCGGTTGAGTATTATACGTCTTCTTCAACTCTGAATCTGGACCTTTAAATATCATTGATAATAGATCAAAATCTAATGCATCATTAGCCGCTTCGAAAACATCACGAATTTCAGGCATATGATCATAAATATCTTGCCCCATACCAACAGACTGTGCTCCTTGTCCCGGAAATACAAATGCAACTTTCCCCATATCATAACTCCTAACATTGTTAGCTTGATGTTCAATATCCAACTCCAACTTAACACATACTTATTTATATCAATAATATCGTGGCATTATCCTACCAAACAAGCACCGATGCTCCCCATGTTAAGCCACCACCGAAACCAACCATCAAGATGGTGTCGCCTTCTTTCATTCGACCTTGCTCAGCTGCCTCCACAAGAGCTAACGGAATTGATGCTGCTGATGTATTCGCATATTTATCTACATTTATCATGCATTTTTCTGGTGGTAATTCTAATCGATTCATAGCTGATTGAATAATCCGAATATTCGCTTGATGTGGTACGAAGAGGTCAACATCTTCCTTCGTCTTACCCGCCTTGGTAAGTACTGCTTCGGTAGCTGATCCCATAACACGTACAGCGAATTTAAATACTTCACGACCACTCATATAAATGAAATGTTTCTTATCTGCAACGGTATCAGCTGAAGCAGGGTTACGTGAACCTCCAGCTTCTAACTTCAGCAAGTGCCCCCCTGAACCTTCTGCGCCCAAATCAAAGGATAAGAAGCCACGACCTTCTGGAACTTCACCAATTACAACCGCACCAGCTCCATCTCCGAACAGCACGCAGGTGTTACGATCCGTATAGTCCGTAATTCTAGATAAGCAATCAGCACCAATAACAAGAGCGTTATTATACATACCCGTCTTAATAAAATTTGTAGCAGTAGCTAAACCATATACAAATCCTGAGCAAGCCGCCGACAAATCAAAGGCAGCCGCTTGCAAAGCACCTAATTTCTCTTGCAGAATACAAGCAGTAGAAGGGAACATCATGTCTGGTGTAACCGTTGCTATAATAATCAAATCAAGTTGATCCGCTGTCATACCTGCTGATTCTAAAGCTTTAATTGCTGCTTCATAGGCAAGATCAGACGTAGCTTGATCAGGTGCAGCAATATGACGTTCTTTAATCCCTGTCCGACTTACAATCCACTCGTCATTGGTATCTACCATTTTCTCTAAATCACTATTTGTTAGAATCTTCTCAGGAACATACTTACCTGTACCTAAAATGCCTACTGGTCGTAAATTATTCATTCCCTCACTCACTTCCCGCTAATTTCCTTAGATATACTTGGCACAAGCTCATTTACAATTGCAATTCTGGTTTGTCTAACCGCATTTTTGATGGCAGTTCCATTAGAAGAACCGTGACTCTTCATTACTAGACTACTTAATCCAAGCAGTGGTGCTCCACCAGTCTCGGAATAATCTAATTTCTTTTTTAACGCTTTTAATTGAGGCATCAGGATCGCTGCACCAATCTTACTTTTCAGTGATTGATTAAACTGCTCCTTCAGCAAGCTGAACATTGCTCCTGCTGTACCTTCTAATGTTTTAAGTAAAATATTTCCGGCGAATCCATCACATACTAGTACATCACAGTTGCCTGTCATGACATCTCGTGCTTCAACATTTCCAATGAAATGAATCGGCATCTCCTGTAATAATGGGAAAGCTTCTTTAGTTAATTCATTACCTTTACCAGGCTCAACCCCAACATTTAAAAGGCCTACTCGTGGCTTAGCTATTCCTTGAACCTTCTGTCGATATATACTACCCATCAGTCCATATTGGGCTAAATGCTGTGATTTAGAATCCATATTAGCACCAAGATCAAGTGCAAGTACTCCAACATCATCTAATGTTGGAATCATCGGTGCAAGTGCAGGTCTTTCAATCCCTGCCATGCGACCAACAACCAATAATCCTGTTGTCATCAGTGCGCCTGTATTACCTGCAGAAATCATCGCATCCGCATGACCTTCTTTTAACATGCGTCCTGCTACCACCATTGAAGCATCTTTTTTATGGCGTACAGCTTTTACAGGTTCATCATCAGAGGAAATTATTTCACTAGCATGTTGAATAGTAAGGTTAGCAGGAATCTCTTTACCATGAAGTAACGGCTCGATCTGAGCTTGATCGCCTACTAAAATAATATCTACATCCTGCCATTCAATCGCAGCTGCTAATGCCCCATCTACATTGGAGTGCGGAGCATTATCTCCTCCCATTGCATCAATAGCAATCCTCATGCTACATTCCTCCCTCGTTGTTCTCATTCCCTGTTGATCTGTAAATGAGGAAATTGCCTTGGAATACCATTTCTTCACCTACATAGGTAAACACTTCAACTTTGGCTTTACCTTTCTGACTAGGCGTAGATCTAACGTATGCTTTAGCTATACATTTCTCTCCTAGTTGAACTGAACGTAAGAATCGAATATCTGAAGAAGCTGTCAATGCAATCTCATCATTAATGACAGCAACCGCTAGGGAATTTGCCTGTCCGAACACATAATGCCCACGAGCAATATGTGTCCTTGAGAATACATGTTCCTCTCGAATTTCGAATATGGAAATACCGCTTTTGTCCAACTGTAAATCGACGATCTCACCTACAACTTCATCCAATGGTAAGGAGCGAACTTGATCATACGAATGCTCAGCCATCTGTTTCATCCGCTCACGCAATTCAGGAATCCCTAGTTCCATTCGGTCTAATCGAATTGTCTGAATGCTAACCTTTAATTGTCTAGTTAGTTCCCTGTCCGTTACGAACGGGTTCTCCTCGATCAACTCCAGCAAATGCTGATGGCGCATCTTCTTAGGTAAACGTTCGATGATAGTCACCTCCTCACATCAACAAGTCATAATGCATTTATTTAGAATCAATTTCATATTTACGAAAACCGATTTAGATGTAACTATAGTCCTTATTTATACAGCATCGGCGATTATGAAATTGATTCTAATAGTAATTCATTTAATTTATCATGGTAAAATACTTTTTAGAACCAGGTACTAATATGTAGTATAAATCAAGCTGTCGCAAAAAGAAAGTCCTCATCTAAAACAAACCTTACTATGTAGAAATGACTTTGCCTTTCTTTATTAAAGATGTTATTACAATCGGATGTAAGTAAAAAAAAATAGCACCTCACCTAAGATGAAGTACTACTTATTTGTAAATTATTGCGAAATAATTTCTCTTGATTTATACGTTCCGCACACTTTACATACGTGATGAGCAAGCTTCAATTCTCCGCATTGTTCACATTTCACCATACCCGGCACTGTCAGTTTAAAGTGAGTACGACGTTTGTCACGACGTGTCTTGGACGTTCTTCTTTGAGGTACTGCCATGTTCCCACCTCCTTATTTCAATCAACTCGTCATTAACGAATTGAATGTTACATCATTATTTCAATAAATCTTTCAGCACAGCAAGCCGTGGATCGACTACTCTCGTATCGCAATTACAGGTGCTTTCGTTCAAGTCATTTCCACATCTTTGGCAGAGTCCTTTACAGGTCGCCTTACATAATGGAATCTGGGGTAAATACAATAGAAAAGCTTCTTCCACAAACGGGATTAGATCTACCATATCATCTTCCACGTAAATGATATCGCTATCTTCGTCCTGATTCTTTTCAGACTGCTTCACCAACTTGAAGAATTCGTGAAACGGAATATCCAAGTGCTCAGGAACTTCTGTCAAACAGCGTGAACACGCCATTTCAACTTGTCCTTTAAGCATACCTTGAACTTCTACTGTGTCATCGCCAACATATGATGCCTGTAAATCTACAGAAACAGATTCAGCAGTAATAATATCTTTACGATCCTTGATGACACGATCTACATTCACTTGTTCATGAAACTCCATTGAACCATCAAACTTAACAATTTTGCGAAATTCAAAATGCACATTAATCACTCCAAACAAACAAAAATTATTATACCGAGATTTGCATAGGTTTGTCAACATGAATCACATGACATCCCATTATTCTTTCTTAAAATATAAGAAATTATAAGTTTTGATCAATTTTTTATTCTTGAGTCAATTTCATAATTACGCAAACCTGCATAGGCGATTATGAAATTGATTCTTATATTGTATATGATATATTCTTAATATAAGAATATATCATATTTTCACCATATAAAATCAAAACAGCATTCCAAGGAGTTGAACTCTAATGAGCACAGTTGTAGGAATCATTGTGGAATACAATCCATTACATAACGGCCATGTCCTACATTATAGCAGAGCAAAGGAACTTACAGGTGCAGAATATTGTGTAGCCATTCTTAGTGGCCCATTCTTGCAACGAGGAGAGCCTGCGATACTAAGTAAACAAGCACGAGCAGAGATGGCCCTACATATGGGTGTAGACCTTGTGATCGAGTTACCTATTCATTATGCAGTACAACCTGCTGAATGGTTCGCATTCGGTGCTGTTTCCTTGCTTGAAGCAACTGGCATAGTCGATTATCTTTGCTTCGGCACAGAAAGTGGATCACTTCATGAACTACTGCCCCTTGCCAAACAACTTACGCAAGAAGACCCTATTATGCAGCAAGAGCTAACACATCTTTTATCCACAGGTATGAATTATCCCACAGCATATAGTGCTGCAGCAAGTAAATTAGCACATAATCTGGATCAGCAAGAAGAAATAAGACAACTATTGCATCAGCCGAACCACTCTCTTGCACTTCACTATCTAATAGCTTTAGAACGATTAGGAAGCCCCATTATCCCGCTTACCATTGCTAGGGAGAGTGCCGCTTACCATGATACTACTCCTTCACATTCGAATATTGCGAGCGCTACCTCAGTTAGAAAAATGGTCTCTACAGATGGGGTCGAAGCAATCACTCCATATATCCCCTCCTATACCCTTGAGATCATGCGACGAGAATTCTCGGCCGGTAGAGGTCCTGTTCATTGGGAAACATTTAGACAGCCTTTAATACATCATTTAATGACGCACACACCAGAGCAACTATCTCTCATACATGAAGTCACTGAGGGATTAGAATATCGCGTAAAAAAGACTCTACCTATTCTTTCTCAAGCAACTGTAGAGGAGTTACTTCATAGCTTAAAAACAAAACGCTACACTCATACTAAATTACAACGTATGCTAACCCATATTCTACTCAACCATAGCAAAGAAGAGATGTCTCCCAAAGAATTAGCAAAGGGACCTGGATACTTACGAATCCTTGGTTTTAGTAAACAGGGACGTCAACTTTTAAAACGAATGAAAAAAACAGCCACTTTACCTACAATAATGAAACCATCTGTATTTACACATCATCATCTAGAACGTGATCTTCAAGCCGCTGCTGCATACGCTAATGGCTATGATCAATCAGATATGCGTGACATGTATCGAGATTATTATGAATCACCTATCAGGTGGTAGTATGAACTTGTTCCATATACTTCAAGGCTTCCTCTAAGGTTGATACTGGAATAAGTTTCATACTCGTACCGATTTCTTCCGCTTTGGTTTTAGCTTCTTCATAATTATCCTTAGGAACAAAGAACAATTGTGCCTGCTCACGATCAGCAGCAACAATTTTATGCTTCACTCCTCCTATAGGTCCCACTTTTCCCTCAACTGTAATGGTTCCTGTTCCAGCTACCCGGTAACCTTTGGTTAAATCTCCTGGAGTCAACTGATTAAAGATTTCCATAGTAAATATTAAGCCTGCGGAAGGTCCTCCCACATTCGTATTCTTAAACTCAACCTGTTTACTCTGATCATTCGCAGTCACCTTCTGCATGGTTCCGATCATGATACCAAATCCTGCTCGTGTACTGTTCGTCTCATTATCACGGATCGATACCAATGGTACATTTTCCTCAAGAACTTGACCGGATCTTTCTAACTTCAGAGTTACTATTTCACCTATTTTTCTATTCTTCAATTTTGTTGTTAGATCTAAATTATCCGAGATTGGCTCTTTATCTACTTCTAATATTTTATCCCCGGGTTGAAAATAATCACTATTTCTTGAATCCTCAGGAATAGAGAATACAAAAAGATACTGCGGTATGATCTGGTAAGCGACACCAGCTTCACGATATGCTGCTTCAACCGCAGATGATTGTGAGTCACTCATATAATACAATTGCTCTGCTGCATATTCTTCTTTACTCTTATTACCTAGCCTCGATTGTTTCTTATCCACCTCAGCATTCGGATTGAAAGATGAAATAGCCAGCAATGCAATATTGGCATAGCTGGCAGACACGGTGGTCATCATAAATGTACCCGCTTCCGATTCATCACCATTCTTCACCGTTATCATAGGTTTCACTTCTTCTGCACTTCCTGGCTGATAGATGATATATGGTGTTGGCATGTATACGACAACGTAGCAAAGTAAGCAGACCATTAAGAGGTACTTGATCAACCTTACTCCACGAGATTTATTGGACAAATTCATGCTTTCACTCTCCCTTTGAATCTTCTATATAGATAAGCTGGTATGATGTGTATTCGCTTCGCATAAATTGAGTATTACATAGCTTGTATAATCTAATTCTAGCTGTGTTTACTTAATGGGGTGATTGGATGTTCAAACACATTAAATATCTATTTAGTGCACCAGCAGCTTCTTTGATGCTAGGCTTACTTTCTTTCCTACTTGTTATCGGTATCGTTAGCTCTCCCGAACAAACTTTTCAAGCTTCATTGCAAGGCTTGACCTTGTGGTGGCATATCGTATTTCCTTCATTACTTCCATTTCTCGTACTATCTGAAATGCTTATTGCCTATGGCTTGGTTCACGGAATTGGGGTTCTGTTAGAACCTCTGATGAGAAGAGTATTCGCATTACCTGGAATCGGTGGATGGGCACTTACGATGGGGATGACAGCAGGCTTTCCAGGTGGAGCTCAGTCCACACTACAATTAGTTCAGCAAGGTGATCTAACACCACGTGAAGCCGAACGATTGACATGGTTATCTCACTTCTGCAATCCAATGACAATCATCCTTGTCATCGGAATAGGCCTCTTACAACAGCCTTCTGCTGGCTATTGGTTGCTTAGTATCCATTGGATTTCAGGCATTCTTGCTTTTCTCACCATCACATCACTCGGTAACCTGGTTAAACATAAGAGAAATGAACCATCAATAACTGCTAGGATAATCACAACTCCCAATAGCTCTTTACTCCGAAGAGTTAGAAGCGCGATTCACCAGGCACATATTCGTGATGGACGAAGCTTTGGTAAACTACTTGGTGAATCCGTAAGTAATGCGGTTCAAACACTGATGGTCGTAGGAGGATACATCATTATCATGGCTGTCATGATCCACCTAATTAGTTCCTATATTATCCCTGGTGTATCTTCCTCGTACATAGCTGGCCTTGTTGAACTTCACTTAGGAGCGAAGGCTCTCACTACAATTACTACCCTGACACCTATTGTACAATGGTCCTTGCTATCATTCATACTTGGTTGGAGCGGACTAACTGCGATACTCCAATCCATTACACCACTCATGAACAAAGGGGTGCGATGGTTTCCTTTTAT
Source organism: Paenibacillus crassostreae (assembly GCF_001857945.1). Lineage (NCBI taxonomy): Bacteria > Bacillati > Bacillota > Bacilli > Caryophanales > Paenibacillaceae > Paenibacillus > Paenibacillus crassostreae. Next base: position 4,234,352 of record NZ_CP017770.1, on the reverse strand, counting down.
CATCGTTCGATTGTTACACGGCACTTACGCTTTCACGATTACCTTTATCCTTTGGAATCCATTGAAACACTTTGTCCACAATATACAACCCGCATTCTTTTATTGGCCCAATTACGCATCTGATTTGTCACAAATTTCCGGAATGTGGTCTCACATCCCACTTATGCTAGGATGGCAAGGTTTTATATTGATAAGCTTACTACTGATCTCTTGGTTGATCGTCCTAGTAACAACTACCCGTCGATCTCCTTAATCTTCTGATGTAAGGCTTGTCCTACTTCAGAAGATACCCATTCTGTCAAATCACCATTGAAATGAGCAACTTCTTTCACTAAGCTCGAACTTAAATATGAATATTTAGGATTGGTCATCATAAAAACGGTCTCCACATCGGGATTCAACTTATGATTTGTAGAAGCCATCTGTAGTTCATATTCAAAATCCGTGACCGTCCGAATTCCTCGAACAATAACATGGGCATTCTTGTCTCTCATATAGTTAGCAAGGAGGTCACGAAAACTATCCACTTCTACATTAGGAATGTCCGCTGTCACTTGTTTTAATAGATCTTTACGTTCTTCAACAGTAAATAAAGCTTTCTTACTTAAATTGTTTAGCACAGCCACAATAAGGTGATCAAACTGCTTAGAAGCTCGTAAAATAATATCCATATGCCCTAAGGTACATGGATCAAAACTACCTGGATATACCCCTATACGTGGTCCCTTAATCTGCTGTTCCATGTTGATCCTCCTCTATTGTCTGAATCTCTGTTTCTAAATCATCAGCATGATATTCATAAATTGTCACGGCTGATTCACCATATAAGGCTTTACGAACACAATTGAATTGGCTAAATTTATCCGGATATTCAAATTTAGAATCATGCTCGATTACGATTGTTGCATGATGTTGAAGTAGCGATCTTTCATGCATCTGTTGAAGTAGTTCATCTGCGTTCTTCAACCGATAAGGGGGATCTAGAAATACAGTATCTATAAGTAACTCTCGTTTAGCTAGAACTTTAATGGCCCTTTCTGCATCATTTCGAAATACTTCCGCTTGACTCTCCAGTCGAGTCGCCTTTAAGTTAGCTCGAATAGTCTCAACACTCTTAGGATCCATATCAATAAATATGGCATTCTCCATACCGCGACTTAATGCCTCAATACCTAATCCGCCAGTCCCTGCAAACAGGTCTAATACAGTCCCGCCTTCGAAATATGGACCAATCATGCTAAATATTGCTTCCTTAACTTTATCTGTAGTTGGTCTTGTCCCTATTCCAGGAACACTTTTCAATGGTCTACCCTTCGCACTTCCCGAAACAACTCTCACTGACTCTATTCACCCATTCTATATCTAAGGATCAATGCTACAAATCGCATTTTTATGACGATATCGTACCACACTATGAACCATTTTGAAAAACGAAGTGCTCATAAATTGCTGATTTCTTTTCGTACGAATCAATTTCATAATTACGCAAACAAATTTAGATGTAACTATATATAGACGGAGTGAATCGTTCCGATCAATATATATCCCTCATTTAAGCTGCATAGACGATTATGAAATTGGTTCGTACCATATGTATAAAAAAGGACCCTCAGGGAATGCTTAGTTTATCGACATCATAAAGAATGTCGTAGACAACCGCGGAGATAACTTACGTTTCCCCATAAGCTCTTCGTCCGGTTTCTCCTCTCCCATGAGGACGCCCTGTAAGGGGCGTCCAATTTTTTTTGATTCAAAAAAGATTTATGAACCATCAGGAAGAACTAAATTAACAAACTCATCAATATCCTAGACCCAGCGTAATGATAACTAATAAAATATAAAGTACTAGAATTGCACCTGTTGAACTATAAGGCGATGGTCCAGCACCAACTCCTCCAACACATCCGCTCATGTAATTTCCCCCTCTCAAAGAAAGTGTACTGATGATTTGTCAACTTATAGAATAAACGCTTTAGTAATGATAACTAACAAGATAAAAAGTACAAGAATCGCACCTGTTGATGTAAAAGGACTCGGGCCAACACCATAACCAACTTCGCTCATTCCAATTCCTCCCTTCCTTTTAACATATTGTAGGATATGATACGATGGCCTCCAATGGTCTAGACATCTCCCCAATTACTTCATGGTTCATGCCCAATTTATACAAAAAGGAGCCCTATTCAGAGCTCCTAAATAAATATTCATGATTAGCCATCTCTATCTCATATACCCTCTGTACCTTGAACTCGTTTCCGTTGATCCATAAGACCTAAGTCTCCATATTCCCGGTATTTCCTCATCCAAACTTTAAGTCGTCCGATATCAGCGATTCCGAGTGCAGCTGCCACTTCTTTTTTGGTCATACCTTGAAGACGCATATCTATCGCTTTTTTCTTCGTCTCCAAACTGTAGGAACAAAAGATCTGCCCTTTTTTGGCCAATATGATCACCTCAAGTTAATTATCGGACGTAAGAGGGATTTATATAATTAATTTCTTGAAAGAAAACGTAGGTTGTCCCTTCATCTCTGTTCTAATACGGAATAGATTCCCTGATAACGGTTGCTCCTTCATTTGTTCATCATCCATCCCAATGCGTGCTGTTGAGATATATAGATCTTGCAAATCATCTCCAGCAAAAACACATGAAGTCACATGTCCCGAAGGTATCACAATCTCGCTCAACTTCTCTCCGGTATTGGGGTTCCACTGTGCGACTCTCTCTCCATTCCACTCGGCAATCCAAAGCATACCTTCTGCATCAACAGTCATTCCATCTGGATCACCCGCATCATCTGGCATGGTAATGACTAATCGACGATTACTTATCATCCCCGTCTCTAAATCATAATCAAATGCATCAACTTGACGAGTTGGTGTATCAATATAATACATGGTTGAATAATCAGGACTCCATCCTAAACCATTTGATATTGACACATTCTCCAGCACTTTACGAATAGATAAATCAAGATCAAGACAGTAAAGTGACCCTTGCTCTGCTTGACCATTCATACTCATTGTTCCAACCCAAAGTCTTCCTTTAGGGTCACATTTACCATCATTAAATCGGTTATTAGAGAGGTGCTGTTCAGGATTGGCAATTAAGGTGAGTTCTCCCGTAGATAAACGATATTTATGAATTCCATCATATAAAGCTACAACAACTTCATCCTCGCAATAAGGAACAACGGCACCTATTGGTTGGCCTATATTATAAGTTTCATTTTCTCCAATTTTGGGATAGTAAATATGTAACAAATGTCCTTCAATATCAACCCATAACAATCTATGGTGATCCGCATCCCAACTTGGGCCTTCCCCTAGTAATGAATTGGTTTGAACTACGATCTCTAAAGCTTCCATAAAGACTCCCCCATATTCACAATAAATTATTTACCATCCTTGTTGCTTCAGCCATACCATACATAAATCTGACCATTGTGCCACAGCTGGAAAATCTTTTGCTAGTCCTAATCCATGCCTACCTTCTGGGAAGATATGAAGTTCGTAAGAGATACTATGACTACTTAGTGATAATGCAAATTGGAGGCTATTCTCAACAGATACCGCTGAGTCATTCGCAGTATGCCATATAAATGCAGGTGGCGTTTCTGACGAGACATGCGTTTCTGCACTGTATTGGCTCACCAACAATTCACTGGGAGAAGGACCTATTAAGTTCTCCCGCGATCCTGAATGTCCGAAAGACTTCATAGTGATTACAGGATAACATAGAACCATTAAATCAGGTCTTGAACTAGTTCGTTCTACGAGATGATCACTCTCTGGATTCCCAGAGTCAAATGCAGTTCCTGCCATTGCTGCAACATGTCCACCCGCTGAGAATCCAAGAATACCAATTCTGGAAGGATCGACACCAAACTTTTCTGCATTAGCTCTAACATAACGAATAGCCTGACGGCTATCCATTTGCGGTGCAGGTTCATGATGAGGTGCAATTCGGTAATGAAGAACAAAGGCGGAAATCCCATGATGATTAAGCCAAGAAGCCACAGGCTCACCTTCATGATCAGCCAGATGATGATATCCTCCCCCAGGACAAATAATGATTGCACTTGAACTACCTTCAACTATATAAGGAACAAGATATGGCATATCTTGTTCACGACCTTGCACTGCATAAGGAGCATGATCCTCCCATAACGAAATTTTCATATTTCACTACCTCTCTATCTTTTCAAAAATAGAACTAAGAAATCATTACCATTTTACTCATAAGAACCTTTTGCAGTCTATACCCAAAACGGCTAAAAAAAGTTAATATAATATACGATATTGCTCAGGGGTCACCCCTTCAATACGACGAAAGGTAGCTACGAAATGGCTCACATCACGAAATCCTACGTCATGTGCAGTATCTTTGACTGTTATACTAGAATCTCCTGTCATTCTTTCCTTCGCTTTACGAATGCGAAACATGATTAGATAGGCATATGCCGTCATCCCAAAAGTTTGCTTAAACATCGTATTCAAGTGACGTGAGCTAATCCCAATCTCCAATCCCATTCGCTCTAACCCTAAATTCGGATCGCTATGACATTCTTCCATTAAATGAAGAACCGGTGTTAGTCTCTCTATGGCATGTGAGATAGAGGGTAGATTGTTAACTCGACCGTGTTTCTTTAATAATATAAGGAAGCGATAAATATCCCCCGACACATCCAGTTCCGATACATCTCGATCACTACTAATAGAGTCTAATACCGCCGCTGCATAGCTTTGCAACTCGCTCTCGGGATCCCATTGATAGAATGAAGAATGATTTAACACAAGGGATGAAAGAATGACGTTGGCCTGAGAGCCCATGAATGTAATATACATCGTCTCCCATATAGACGATGAAGGTTTGTATGCATGTGGTTCATTGGGTAGCAATAATACACCTGAATTTTCTTTTATATGAATTGTGCTACCCCCAAATATGAATTCCCCTTCCCCACGTATCGTTTGCAACCAGTGGTAGCAAGGATATCCACTAGGTCTATTGAAGTTTTCCTGCGCTTGATTAAAACCAATACTCTCCATATACAGAGGAAGTTGCTGTTCCTTCATATTGGTAAAAAACCTGCGATGTTGAGCATGCATACATTAGTCCCCTTTTATCCATTCAATTAACACATATGCAGTTCCGAATTATTATATCTACATTAATTATTATTATATTTTAAAGGAAATAGAAATGATATATCATAGTATTATTCTTATATGAAGAGGTGAAGGACTTGATCAGTAATAAATTACCTAAAATGTTCTATGGTGGCGATTATAATCCTGAACAATATGATCAAGCAACACATATTGAAGATTTACGCATGTTCAAATTAGCTGGTATCGACATCGCTACAATCAATGTGTTCTCATGGGCACTTAATCAACCTGATGAAGATACTTATAACTTCGAATGGCTTGACCAATTAATCGATAGCTTATACAACAACGGTGTACATGTATGTTTGGCTACAAGCACTGCGGCTCACCCCGCTTGGATGGCAACCAAATATCCGGATGTTCTTCGTGTAGATACAGATGGGCATAAGAGAAAATTTGGTGGCCGACACAATTCTTGTCCTAATAGCCCAACTTACCGCAAATACTCTGAACGTATCGCACTCAAATTAGCGGAACGATATAAAGACCATCCAGCAATTCTCGTATGGCATGTGTCCAATGAGTACGGTGGAGAATGTTATTGTGATAACTGTGCAGCTGGATTCCGCGTATGGTTAAAAGAGAAATATGGTACATTGGACAACCTAAATCGTGCTTGGAACGCAAATTTCTGGGGTCATACTTTCTATGATTGGGAAGAAATTGTTCCACCTACGAATCTTAGTGAGCATTGGGGCAATAACAACTCAACATTCCAAGGGATTTCACTAGACTATTCTAGATTTAATTCAGATGGAATTCTGGATTGTTACCGCTTAGAATACGACGCAATTAAATCGGTTATTCCAGATTCCGTAATCACAACAAATCTCATGGGATTCTTCAAACCTCTTGATTACTTCAAATGGGCCAAATATATGGACATCATCTCATGGGATAGCTATCCAGGTCTTGATACGCCTGTTAGCTTTACAGCCATGGCTCATGACCTTATGCGTGGACTTAAAGACGGACAGCCATTCATGTTGATGGAGCAGACACCAAGTCAACAGAATTGGCAAGCTTACAATTCCTTGAAACGTCCTGGTGTGATGCGTCTGTGGAGTTACCAAGCTGTAGCCCATGGGGCAGATACGATCATGTTCTTTCAAATGCGCCGATCAGCAGGTGCTTGTGAGAAGTACCATGGTGCTGTTATCGAACATGTGGGCCACGAGAATACTCGTGTATTCCGTGAAGTTGCCGAAGTTGGTAGAGAACTCCAACTATTGGGTGACAAGACATTGGATAGCGTAACAGAATCTAGGGTTGGTATTTTATTTGATTGGGAGAATTGGTGGGCTGTTGAGAAGTCAAGCGGGCCAACCATAGCACTCAATTATGTAGATCAAGTACACAAATATTATGCTGCTCTATTCCGTCGTAATATCTCTACTGATATCATCAGTGTAGATAGTGATTTCAGTAAATATGATGTCGTGATTGCTCCCGTCCTTTATATGGTTAAACCGGGTGTTGCTAAGAAATTAGAAGATTTCGTTCAAGCTGGTGGAACATTCTTAACGACATTCTTCAGTGGTATTGTTAACGAGAATGATTTAGTTACATTAGGTGGATACCCAGGCGAACTTCGCAAAATGCTTGGCATTTGGGTAGAAGAGATTGATGCGCTCTTCCCGGATAAACACAATAAAATTGTATTGAAGAATAAACTTGGTGACCTCCAAGGTGAGTATAACTGTGGCTTGCTATGCGACCTATTGCATAGTGAAGGTGCAGAAGTATTAGCTGAATACGCGCAAGACTTCTATCAAGGAATGCCTGTATTGACACGTAATAAGTTCGGTAAAGGTGAAGCTTGGTATCTAGCATCTGATCCTGATGATGCCTTTGTCGATGACCTATTGAAATCCATCTGTGATTCTAAAGGTATACTACCATTGCTTGAAACACCTGCTGGCGTTGAAGTTAGCCGTCGCTCTAAGAATGGTCAAGACTATCTATTTGTCATGAACCATAATGCAAATGAAGAAGTATTTGATCTTGGTCAGCTTCAAGCATGTGATCTACTAACAGAAACTGATCTAAATGGTTCCGTACAAATCGCTGGTCGAGGTGTGCAGATTCTAGAATTAAAGTAATAAAGACATGACAAAAATCCAGAGTCAACTTCAACGCGAAGCTGAACTCTGGATTTTTAATACTCTGTAATCAAATTTTGAACTGTTCCATTTTTTCTTTCAGCTGATTGGATGACTTCTCCAAATTGTTAGATAATGTGACGAGTATGCCACTGATGATTTGTTGTTCATTGCTAAGTGAAGCTACTTCCTCAGATGTTGCTGATGATTCTTCAGCTACCGCACTAACATTGCCCATAGCTTCCGACAATACCACTTGCGATTGATTCAAGCCCACAATAGATTCCGTTACAGCACCTAGTTGATTGATCAAGTTACCCATTTCTGCTTGCACAGATGCAAAAATATGATTCGTATCTTTCACGGCAATCACTTGCTGACCAAATAACGGTGTAACTTCAGAAAGAACATGAACAGTCTCATTCATCTCTTGCATGATTTGGTCAGTGATCTGACCCACGATTTCGATCGATTGTCTCGACTGCTCAGCAAGTTGCCGTATTTCATCAGCAACCACCATGAATCCTTTTCCTGCCACCCCTGCACGTGCCGCTTCTATTGTAGCGTTTAGAGATAAAATATTCGTTTGTTTAGTTATATTATGCATAACATCTAATACCTTTAAGACCGAGGAAGTCGTTTCTTTGAGGCCATTGATTTTATTCACTAACTTCCCGGTCTTCTCTTCTGTCAGATTAGTACTTGTCAGAAGTTCTTCAAGTTGCAACATTCCACGTTCACTAGATTTACTTACATTTCTCGCTGTATCGCCCATCTCACGATTGGTCCCCATCACAATTCTCATTTGACTTGAAATCTTCTCAGTGAGTCCAGCACCATCCTCGGCTTCTTCTGCAAGTTTGGTAGCTCCAGCTGCAATTTCTTCTGTAGCTGTTGCAATCTCCTTCGCTGAAATAGCTGTCTTTCTCGATGCATCACCAAGTTCTCCTGCTGTATCCAATACTTCCTTCGCCGTTTGACTGGTTTGCCCAACCAAAGCTGTTATTTGTTCCATCATACTGTTGAAAGAACCTGATAATCTTCCAATTTCGTCTCGACTCTGCCCTTTCATTCTAACTTGGAGGTTACCTATAGCCGCTTCATTCATTAAGCCTCCCATTACACCTAATGGACGCGATACCGTTCTCGCCATCCAAATCCCGATTAATATCGCAATAAGCGCAACAATCGCTGCCGATATATATGTAGTCAGTAGTATTTTTTTAGCATCCTTCACCAAATTGGCAATAGGAACAATACTCAGAAGCTTCCAATTCGAACTATCTAGTGTACTATACACAGTCAAGGTAGACTTTCCATCTTCATCCTCAGCCTGCATACTCCCGTCAGTTTCCTGCCCCTCCCCACCCTCAAAGTCGATTGAAATCGACTTGTTAGCTCCTGAAAAAGCTACTAATTGGTTAAAAGTTGAGACAAGTTGTATAGCCGAGTCTTCACCTAAATCAATTTTATCTAGTTCATCTGTAATAATCGTTGTTTTGATATCCACTACAATCATGTATCCTGATTTACCATACAGCGCTCGAGCAAACCGGAATACAGAAGAATTCTCTTCACCTTCCACATGAAGTTCATCGTTCATCCATGTTGCACTACCCGCTTCCTGAAGATTTTTATACCAGTCTTTTTCTTTCACATTTTCTAAAAAAAGATCAGATGTTGTACCCGTTGCAATGTTCGCCACTTCATCTGAAGCAGGTATTAAATATACCCCTACTACGCCATCATTTTCGAATATCCAGTCACCGATTGCAATAGATAATTTATTCAAAAAAAGTCTACGTTCACTCTCTTCAGTACTTGATATAGATGCTTGTCTAACCCAATCATTAAACTCTGGAGTGAACATTGACTTCTCAACCGATTCTTCATAATTGTCCATGACTAGGTTAAGTCTCTCCGCTGTTTGGATGATCATCTGTTGATTAGATATTTTTGCATTATTCTGAATGGTAGATTTGGACATTTGATAGGATATGATTCCCAAGGAAAGAACAAATGCCATTGTAGCTATGAAAAAAATTAGAAATAGACGAACACCTATAGACTCCGTTGGTTTTCTTGGCATATTTTTGAGCCAAGATTTAATATTAGCCTTCGTTGGTAACGTTACCAATTCAATCACTACTTTCTCATCAGAATAGTTATGTACTTCATTTATGACGCCATTTTTCCCCTTTTTATAAAAAAACTAACGGGTTAATCATAAGGATATCACCCGCTAGGTCAAATTGTCTATTTTATTTTGCAACTATTAAATTTTACCTATTTCCTCATCATCACCTATGACTTCGCTCGTGTCTTTTACATACTTAACGATTTCATCCACGGTTGTGTATGCTAGGCCAACGTAAGTATCTGCCGCACCATAATATATCGCAATTTTTCCAGTCTCTGCGTCGTGTAATGTAGCACAAGGAAATATAACATTATTAACAAATCCACGTTCCTCATACCATTCTTCTGGTGTCAGTACGTAATTAGAAGAACGATATTTCACTTTAGATGGTTCGTCTAGATCCAATATAACAGCGCCCATACTGTACACTAATCCATTACATGTTCCAGTAACGCCATGATAGAACATTAGCCAGCCTTCCGTTGTTTCGATCGGAGCAGGTCCTCCTCCAATTTTCACGGATTGCCACCAACCTTGACCACCTTTGCTCATCACATGACGATGTTTACCCCAATACACGAAATCTGGGCTTTCACTTAGGAACACATCACCAAACGGTGTATGTCCACTATCACTTGGACGTGAAAGCATCACGAATTTATTATTGATTTTTCGAGGAAAAAGAACGCCGTTCCGATTAAAAGGTAAGAATGGATTCTCTAAACGAATAAATGTTTTGAAGTCATCTGTTTTTGCTACTCCAATAGCTGCACCATAGAAATCAGTACACCAGATAATGTAATAGGTATTCTCAACTTTAACTAGTCGCGGATCATAAGCGTAATTCGGCTGGAACGGTTGTCCATCTTCATCTACAAAGTCGATACGTTGTTCTTCGATTGACCAATTGAGGGCATCATCACTCCAGCCCATATGAAGATGGGGGCGTCCATTAATCGTCTCAGCGCGAAACACACCCACAAATCGATCCCCATAAGCAGCCACTGCACTATTGAATATCCGAGCAATACCTTTGGTTGGATTTCTTTTTACTATCGGATTCTCACTATGTCTCCATACTGGGCCAACAGCTCCCTCCGGTTTATCTTCCCACGGCATATTCGCCAATTTTTCCCCAATAATTCGAACTTCCTTCATATAATAAAACCTCCTACATTATAGTGATCAATCACTTAACCGAACCTTCAAAACCATTGTAAATATACTTTTGCAAACTAACGAAAACAAGTGTAATAGGTATAATCGTGATCATAATCGCAGCACATATGACTTCCCACTGTGAACCATAAGGTCCTTTAAATTTAAATAGAGCAGTAGATATGACCTGTAAATGATCACTTGGCATATACAGAAAAGGTGTATAAAAGTCATTATAAATACTAACACCCTTAATAATCACGACTGTCACGATGGCTGGGATAAGTAATGGTAATATGATTTTAAAATAAATCGTTATGTAAGAAGCTCCATCCAACATAGCCGATTCATCCAATGATTCGGAGATTGAATCCAAAAACTGAAGAAATATATAAACAGCAATAATATCAGTACCCAAATATAACAATATAGGCGCAAAGTGTGTATTTACTAAATCGAATGCGTTAATAATCCGGTATGTTGATACTTGAGTAGTAACACTAGGAATCAATGTTGCTAATAAGAAAGCACCCATAATTAACTTTTTCCCGCGAAATTTAAATCTATTCAGAATATAAGCGATCATCGAACCTGTTAATGTTGCTCCTACGATTGAAATGATAAGGATAAAAATGGTATTAGCAAACCCAAGCAGCATCTTACCATTTACGAATGCCTTCGTATAATTAGCAAAGTTTAACCAATCAGCAGGTGGTGATAATGGGCTGGTTGAATTGTATTCCGTTCCAGTCTTCAGAGAGGCGAATAGAACAACGACAATCGGTACCAACGCCATGAATGCTCCCAAGATTAAAGTGAAGTATTTAAATATGCTTGCAGTTCTATATTTAAGTTGATACATATTTATTTCTCCCCCTTGATCAAGATTTTCTGAAGTAATGTCACGATAATCACAATAATAAGCAATACAACTGCCATTGCAGATGCCATACCCAGCTTACCGTACTTAAACGCCACATCTACCGTTTGTATAACGAACGTATTACTACCGTTGGATCCGCCTGTCATGATATACGGAATATCAAATGCACTTATAGCTCCACTAATAGCAAGAATCATATTTAATTGAATAATATTTTTTATACTTGGCAAAATAATATGTCGAAATTGATGCCAACGATTCGCACCATCAATATCAGAAGCCTCGTAGACATCCTTACCAATAGAGGATATCGCTCCTAGAAAAATAATAAGATTGAATCCCATATATCTCCATAATGAAGCGCCAGCTAACGACACATTAATAATATTCGGATTAAGGAGCCATCCCTGCGATAAATGTCCAAGTCCAATCGCTTGAAGTAAAGTATCTAATGTACCATCTGGTCTAAAGAAGAACAGAAAGATAAACCCAATAGCTACTCCATTTAGTAGGTATGGGAAAAACAAAACTCCCTTAAAAAAGTTCTTAAAACGAACTTTGAAACTTAATATGGTAGCGAAATATAAAGCTAGGCCCATTTGTAAAAATGATCCGACAAAATAATATAAGCTTACTTTAAAAACCGAAAAATATTTAGGATCGGTAAATATCGTTTTGTAGTTCTCAAACCCTACATAATCAAACTGTTTGCTGTATCCATTCCAATCCGTGAAACTATATCTAAACATATTAAAGACCGGTAGATAGGCTAATGTGAACAATAATGCAACCGGAATTAGCGAGAAAGCAATAATAATAATGATTCGTTGTGACTTATAACTAAGGTTTCTAAACATCTCACACCTCCATGGTCTTGCCTCTGTCTTTTTTTGAAATTAAGGAAACGCAGCATTGTGCGTTCCCTTAACTTAATTATTTTCTACACTAGAATCAATTTCATAATTACACAAACTCATTCTGCTGTAACTATATATAGTCGATATTTAAGTTGCATTGGCGATTATGAAATTGATTCCTATTGTGTTACTTTTGCACGAGACTTCACCCAAGCATCGTTCAAATCTTTCATAATATCGTCATAAGACTCACTTCTGTTTCCAATAGCAGCTTCAATGATCCGTTTCTTGAAATCTGGTTGCCAAAGTCCAATTTCTGCATCTTTGTCGATCTTATCAACCCAACCTTCTTGACCTGCTGTAGCTGGAGTTTGCAATTCAAACTTCACTTCTGTACCCTCAAACAATTTCAATGTTGCTGGTAATTCAGCACCAACTACAGGACTCATACCTCCACCTTCTGTGGTTGGATAGCTCGATTCATTGATAAACCAGTCTACCCACGCTCTTGCTGCTTCTTTATTCTTACTATGAAGACTTATCCCAAGTAAGTAGTCATCAGCTAGTGGCATAATAACTTCTTCGGCATTAGTAGGATAAGGCATAAAAGCGATGTCATCCGGGTTTGCTGCTAAAGCTTTTACTTGACCAATCGCCCATGATCCAAGTACCATAGCTCCAATTTTGCCATTAGCAAGATCTGCTTTAGATGCTTCCCAGTTCGTCGTAGTTGGGTCTTTCTCAATTAAACCTTTTTGTGCAGCATCATACATCACTTTATAAAGATCATAATGTGGTTGTCCTGCAACAAAGTTATCATCCGTATTTGGCTGAGTTACATTCACATAATCAACGTTCCCTGCAACAGTCGTTAGTACAGATTCCCATTGAGTTAAAGGCCAACTATCCGCATAGTTCGTGTATAAAGGAGTGGCAACTCCTTTGTCTTTAATTTTTTGCAGTGCTGCTAGGAATTCGTCTGGAGTTCTTGGAGTGGTGGCCACGCCTGCATCATCAAATACTTTCTTGTTATAAAGAATACCTGAGAAATTCACAGTGATTGGGAGACCATATGATTTACCATCAACTGTTCTTTCTTCTAAACCAATATATTGGCTCTTCATTTGATCCAAATCTCCAAGTGGCTCGAAGAATTGAGGTGTATCTGCCAGTGGAATACTTGTTGGTAACAATAACACATCACCATAATCATCTGAATTCATACGAATCTTAATTTGACCTTCATAATCAGACAATGCTTGAAAATTAACCTTTACATCTGGATATTTCTTGTTAAATTCCATTGCATAATCTTTGAAAACAGTATCAACAATATCCGTTCTTTGCGTAATAACTGTGATTTCCCCGGAAACAGCCTTATCAGTTCCTTCTGTTGGTGCAGTGTTAGAACCGCTTTCATTAGTCTTCGCTGTATTCTGTTCCGTGTTGTTAGTATTAGAGGAACAACCTACTATCATTGTAAATACGAGTACTAATGCCATTAACCCTGTAAACATCTTATTTCTTTTCATACATTAACCCCTCCCGTTAATTAAATTAAGTTACCGATAAACTACGATTATTATACTATATTGAATACGCTTACTCGTCAATCATTATTTTAAATAACATAACAAATAACACATTTAATCAGTGAATGTAGGGTTTACGTCCTCATTTATATTATTTTATCTATTATATTTATGACACAGAATAAATTTGTGCTATTTCATTGAAATAACAATAACTATCTATATAATTAAGTTAACGATAAAGTAATAAATATAACGTTATTTATTTTTTAAGTATGAATTTCACATCAAAATGAGTAAAATGTACTTAAATGTTATCGATTGCTTAAATTGGGAAGGTGAATTTTTTGAAAAGTAATATTACGATGAAGGATATAGCTAACAAATTAGGGGTTAGTAGTGTAACGGTGTCTAAAGCACTTAGTAATAAAGAAGGTGTCAGTGACGAATTAAAAACGAAAATCAAGAAATTAGCTGAAGATATGGGTTATCGCTATAATACCGCTGCCAAATCTATCAAAGATGGACTTTCTTATAATATAGGTGTTCTAATCCCTGAACGGTTCACGGGTATCAATCAGTCTTTCTACATGACAGTATATCAGCATATTTCCTTGCATCTTGAGCAATATGGATACTTTGGGATACTAAATATTTTAAGTAGTGAAGAAGAAGAAAGTCTAAGTTTCCCCAGATTATATAACGAGAAAAAGGTAGATGGCATAATTATTCTGGGTCAGGTCAGCAAGCCCTATATTGAAACTATCCAAAGCATGGATTTGCCTAAGTTATTTCTAGATTTTTATGATGAGCACTCTGCTATTGATTCGATCGTCAGTGATAATTTCTATGGTGCTTATGAGATCACCAACTACTTAATCCGTAATAACCATAAGAAAATCGCTTTTGTAGGTAATATTTACTCAACAAGTAGCATCCAAGACCGTTTTCTAGGTTACTATAAATCCCTATTAGAACATGGGTTAACATTAGATCCACAATTTATACTTAACGATAGAGATAAACGAGGAACATATATCGACATTGTGCTGCCCAAGGAGACACCTACTGCTTTTGTCTGCAATTGTGATCAAGTCGCTTACAATTTATATGATAGATTAAATACATTAGGTTATCGCATTCCTGAAGACTGTTCGGTTGTTGGATTTGACAATGATATCTATGCCACTCTGACATCGCCGAAACTCACTACCGTAGCAGTCGATATTGAGAAAATGGCCCAACTGGCATTGAAAACAATTATGGACAAAATTGATAATCCTGACCACAAAAATGGCAGAATTCAGGTCCAAGGAAAGATTATCATCCGCGATTCTGTTCGTACACTTTAATCGCTATGGTATAATGAAAATCGCTTTATTATTAAATAATAGATTATGCTTACGAAGAGAGTTTTCTCGAAGTATTATGCAAGGAGTAACGCTCAAAAACTTGGATTATGCTTACGAAGAGAGTTTTCTCGAAGTATTATACAATAAGTAACGCTCAAAAACTTGGATTATGCTTACGAAGAGAGTTTTCTCGAAGTATTATACAAGGAGTAACGCTCAAAAACTTTTAGGGGGAAATTATGGGTAAGTTTATCGGTTTTATGCTGCTATGGAGGCTAGTTGGCAATCCTTTCATTGCTATTCTTGTTATACTAGCCGTAGTCTATATTCTAGATCGGCGCTTTGTAGGTGTATTCCCCAGTTTAACGAAACCCTTCAAAAGAATGAAGAGGATTTCTAAACTACGCTCAGAAATATTAATGAGTCCTAACGATGTTTCTTCCAAACACGAACTAGCTCGTCTTCTAATTGAACGTAAGAAATACCAAGAAGCCCTCGAAATCCTGAATTCTATCCAGAGACAATTCGAACATTCAGCAGAATATTGGGATGATTTAGGAACCGCTAATTTATATCTAGGACACACTCAAGTAGGAGAAGACAATATTCATAAAGCACTCTCCATTAATCCTCGAGTGAAATATGGCCAGCCTTATCTTAGACTAGCATCCCTGTATCAACGTTCTGATCCACATAAGGTTGAGAAATATATACAATTGTTTCAAGAAATCCATTCTTCTTCATGTGAAGCTAGTTATCTATTAGGGATAATGTATAAGGAAATGGGTCTCAAGCAAGAAGCACAGAAAGCTTTCACTGAATCCGTTGATATCTATCGTACGTTACCTAAATACAAGAAACGACAAGAACGCAAATGGGCTGTTCGAAGTATGTTAAGAAAGATGAGTTAGAGATAATAGAGAATATACTATATCAAGGGTCTTAGCCCTAATCTAACTAATTGTTCAGCAATAAGACGATATCCACGACCATTAGGATGAATCCGATCAATAAAAAGTAGTTCTTTCTCCCGACCTCTGAAGAAATTATAAATATTAGCAACAGCAAATGTTTCCTTTGAATACGTTTCTACGAAATGATTATATTGTTGTATATATTTTGATGCCTCTTCTATTTGCGGAAATGGATTGTATAATCCAACGACCCGAATCAAATATACTCCATTAGAATTTTTCTTTAGATCGTAAATTGTTTTAATGATTCGTGAAAAATTTATTTTACAATCGGCGAGGGCTTGCTTGAAGTGAAAGTCTAGATTTGATCCATTGGACGACCTCGCCGCTCGAATCATGTCGTTCCCACCAATGGAGATCGTAATCAGATCTGCCTCTCTTAGTGAGTGCTGATATGTCGCGTTTCTACTTACATAATCATATAATCCAAGTGATGTTAAACCATTGATCCCTAGATTATCTGAGGCCACAAATGTCTGCAGTTTATATTCTGCTAATCCTCTATATACAGGAACAAATCCATTGCCAGGCATAGCCCCAAATCCAACTGTTAATGAATCCCCAATCGCTGTGTAATGGATGACCACAATCATTCAACCTCCTTGAATTGAATCCGATATTCTAGATATGATAGTTTATGAAATTCAACGTTCTTATGCAACTGGGATATGAACATATCAATAACAAAAATACTTAAAAATAAAAACCAGATATACAATCTGCTACCGTTAAAAACGATAGAGTGTTGTATGTCTGGTCTTGTTATTTTCACATGGCGAGTTGTTTCTCTTACAATGTTATGGCTTCATCCGTATCCATACACTCATTTCACCCGCTTCACGATTTCCCCAACTGTTGTAAGGTATTGCACGTAATTTTACAGGTTGTGTTACTGCTTTCAATGGGCGATATAGCTCATGCTTCCAATCCTCTTGTTGATCGATCTGTGCATCACCTTCAATAATCATTGTTCCACCAAGAAGATCAGGGTCGAACCTCGCAGATAAAGGCCGATGCCGATCTGTCAAAAGTGAAATCGAAGTTAGCGGAGCATTATTATCGAACTCCTCTATACAATAAACTAATGGACCTCGTTGAATAGCAACTTTACCTGCATTTACTCTTAACTGTGGATGTGACTGAATCAATTGTATTTCCATGGAGAGTTCTAACTGAATGACATCACCTGCCTGCCAAGTTCTCTCAATGCGAGCATACCCGTTAAGTATCAATCCAGAGATTGGGGTTTCTTCACCATTAATATGAAGTGTGGCGTGCCGGCACCAATCAGGAATACGAAGACCTAACGTAAAATGTTGCTCATGCTCTGGTGTAACCTGAATTTTAATGGTTCCATCCCAAGGATAATTTGTCTCTTGACTTATCTCCAGATGCTGTCCACCAATTGTTGCTTTTGCTACTCCACCGATGTATTGATTAACATATAATTCTGTTTCACTAACAGTATAAATATACTCTCCTAGGGACGCGACAAGGCGAGCGACATTCGGAGGACAACATGAACAACCGAACCATTTCTGGCGTACTGATTTAACATGATGTTTGCCCGGATTACCTTCAGATGCTTTCGGCCATACCTCCAATGGATTGACATAGAAATAATGCTTACCATCTTGCGACATACTTCCAATAACATTATTGTATAATGCTCTCTCGATCACATCAGCATATTGACTATTCGGTTCAATCTGAAGCATCCTTTGAGCAAAAAAGATCAACCCAATAGAAGCGCATGTTTCTGCATATATTGTATCGTTAGGAAGATCGTAATCAAATGTAAATGCTTCTCCATGATGCGTTGAACCAATGCCACCTGTAATGTACATTTGTTTATGTATAATATTATCCCATAATGTACGACAAGCTTGAAGTAACCCTTCATCTCGTGTCAAATCTGCAACATCAGCCATAGCGGTGTACATGTAAACAGCACGAACGGCATGTCCATGAGCCTCTTTCTGTGCACGAACTGGAGCATGACTCTGATGGTATTTCAAGTTAGGTCGTGAAGCGGGTCCAGGTAGCACGCCTCCCCAGAAGGACTTTTGCCCTCTCGCCTCCCATTCTTTAACAAAAAAGCTTGGTTCTTGTCCACGTTGATTTAGAAAATACTGACTTAAGCGTAAATACTTCTCTTGTCCAGTTGCTTTATACAATTTGACCAAAGCAAGCTCAATTTCTTGATGTCCATCATATCCTTGTATCTTCCCTGCTTCTGATCCGAATACGCTTTCAATATAATCTACGAACCGACTCACGATATCAAGAAATTTCCTCTTGCCTGTTGCGTCAAAATAGGCTACGGCAGCTTCAATCATATGTCCAGCCACATAAAGCTCATGACATTCTGTTAAGTTAGTCCAGCGTAGTTCGGGAGCTTCAATCGTAAAGTAGGTATTAATATAACCATCTTCTTGTTGCGCTTCGCCTATCAAATCAATAGCTTCATCTGCTAATTTCTCCAGCGAGGAATCTCGATGTGTCGTAAGTGAATAACCTACGGCTTCCAACCACTTCGCTAAGTCACTATCTTGAAATACAAACCCTCCAAACTTTCCATCCTCTTTCCCTGCGGCAATCCGGAAATTACGAATAGCATAGCTAGGTTCTGCATCTTCAATTCGATCATTTAATGCATCCCATTGATAGGGAATGACCACGTCGCGGATAAGCTGATCATATTTTGACCAAAAAGGGTCATCAATTCTTACATTTTTTAAAGGTATCTGTTGATAAGTCGACTTCACAATCCCTCACACTCCATTTCATTTAGCTGCTCATTATTGTAGTTAACTTACTTTCTAACAAAGACTATTATGTATCGATACTACCATAGAAACATTGACATTGTCGGTAGACTCAACGATACTTTAGGTAGATAAAACTGACTTTTTATTTCATTGCAAGGTGGTGTAACAGGTGGAGTATTTAAAATTCAATATTTCTACGCCTTTTCAATTTACAATAGGCGGACAATTCGAATCCGATTACCCATGGACGCATGCTGAACGAATGATAGATACCTATGAATTAATCATTGGAAGGCGAGAAACACTCTATATGCAACAAGAAAATAACCGTCATGAAGTGAATTCTGGAGACATTATGCTACTGCAACCATTCCATCACCACGAAGGTTATGAAGAATGCCACTCAGGAATCGCCTTTGATTGGCTCCATTTCCATTGTCAACATGAGGCTGAACTTATAGATGAAGAAACCGTAATCCGAGAAGTAGCATCAATCACCACAACATCAGAATCAATTCACTTACTTAAGAATACATTTATTTATATTCCTCTCTTCTTCTCGCCACCGAACGTTGATCGTGTAAATATTCAATTCCGGCAAATGATGCACGTAGCGAATTCAGCAGACTATAATGCCTATGCTGCACATTATTTGCTAACCTCTTTACTGATCGAAGTTTCTCAACAAGCCATACATCATTTGAAGAAATTACATCGCGGTGGGAACGCAGACAATAAAATATCTGATATGATGGAGTGGATACGTGTCCATGCAACTGATAAACTAAGTACACAAGATGTCGCTGAACACTTCAACTATAATCGAGATTATCTCTCACGTTTCTTCAAACAAAATACAAATATGAATCTACAACAATATATTCATCGTCAAAAACTTTTAAAGGCGAAGGAACTGCTCTCTCGAAGTAACCTATCAGTACTCCAAATATCCCAAGAGGTCGGTATTTCCGATGAGAAATATTTCATGAAGTTATTCAAAGTATATGAGGGAATAACCCCAACTGAGTTTCGTAGGGCTTATTATCATACGTACATTAATAATTCATAATATGATTAGGAGAGGTGAGTTAAATGAGTTTTTTGCCACCTGCCAAAAGTAGACGTTGGTTCCTATGGATGGCCATCTACGGAACAATCATATGGATTCTGTTAGGAATCTATCGTTTCATATACTTGGGGCAGCCTTTAGACATGATCATTCTCCTACGTCTTGCTCTATTTGCCTACATCGTTGCTGGAATACTCCATGGATTCGGCTGGCTTGGCGCACGTCTTGTCTGGTTTATCACTACTCTTGGCATCACTATTGGTATGTTGCTTATGTTTCTATACACTTATAGAGATATGTCAGGCTGGGAGGACCTTGCTGGTTTTCTAACGCTTGCGGTATTTTTGGTTGGAGCATTTGTTCTTGGTTTATTAGTGGAAGGAATATACCTTTTGATCAAGCGGTATCGTAGGACCTATTAATTATAATTAATGACGTAAACGCAGAAGAAGACTGTACAGGTGTTAACCATTTACAGTCTTCTTCTGCGTTATGTAGTATAGACCACTTTCTCCACTCTCGTTACCAAGCATGAATGTGGACTATATTAGTCGTTTAGCAAGCCACTTTCTCCCACTATCTTCAACCATTCCTTAGCGATCAGATCATGTCCTGCGGCGGTCGGATGCACACCATCCCATAACCAATAAGCAGCATCAGCTCTTTGCGTAGCTTCATTGAAGGCATTCTGTAGTGGAACATGAACTGCATGGAATTGTTGTGCAAGTTCACGGACAATGTTCTGATAATGTGTGATACATTTCTCCCACTCTTCCCATTGTTCTGCAGGCGCACCCGTTCTGAGTATAAACGGCTCAACTAATATCAACTTAGTCTGTGGCATTACTTCAATTGTCTCTTCAAGCACATGGCGATATGCCCGTTCAAAGCGATCTGTCACTCCACTTGGTTCACCTTTCATTGTTCTCCAAATATCATTAACACCGATCAAAATACTGATAATATTAGGTTGAATACTTATAGCATCTTCATTCCAACGAGCATATAAATCGGAAATCCGATCACCACTCACACCTCGATTATAGAATTTAAGATGCTTATCAGCCAACTCATTGCCGAGTTTCCCACCTATGATATAAGCATAGCTATGACCAAGAATATGGTTAGGGTCATTATCACGTCCACGATTACCGTCTGTAATAGAATCACCTTGAAATAAAATAACCTTATTTACATTCGCTGTTGCATTAGACATTCATATTCACCCTTTAGTTATGATTTAACAGTCTCATACTATGAGAACTCATGATTAAAACTATCATAAAGAACGTATATTTGTAAATCATTAACTCTAGACATCCCAGAGAGCAATATTACCCTCTATGATCTTTTACTGGAATTCCAAAATTCGGGATACCCTCCTCGTTCCACTGAAATACTTGTGCACGAGTATGACGATTTGGATCATAAAGAGGATCACCATTAATTTCTTTATAATTACGCGCGTGATAGATGATTACATCTTCTCCAAATTCATTCACTGTGAAGCTATTATGCCCAGGTCCATATTGACCGTTCTCTTCACAACTCTGGAATACTGGCTCAGACAATTTAGTCCATGAAGATGCATCCAACAAATTACTGTTCTCATCTGCGACCAATAAACCCATGCAGTAATTAAAATCCGTAGCACTACATGAGAAACTGATAAATATGCGACCATTTCGTTTCAATACAGCTGCACCTTCGTTTACGCTGAAGCCAACAATTTCCCACGAGTAATCAGGTGTGGATATCATCGTTTGCGGTCCAGTCAATGTCCAAGGATTACTCATCGCTGAAATATATAAATTAGAATTACCCGGAATTCGAGAATCCTTTTGTGCCCATACATAATAACGTATTCCCTTATGCTCAAAGGATGTCGCATCCAGAGCGAACGATTCCCAAGCCGTTTCCACCTGTCCCTTCTCTATCCACAACCCTTCCAATGGATTCGCAGAGTCGTTCTCCAATACATACATTCGATGGTCGAATAGTCCATCTTTCGGCTCCAATGTATGAGTAGCAGCGAAATAAATGTACCATTTACTATCAATGAAGTGAATTTCAGGGGCCCATATATTAACACTAAGTGGACCACTCACATGTTTATACCAGATCACTACAGAATTCGTTACGGACAGCTCCTGAAGAGTAGATGCTCTTCGTGATTCAATCCGATCATATTCAGGTACGGAAGCTGTGAAATAATAGTAACCATCGCTATGTTTATATATCCATGGATCAGCACGCTGTTCAATCAGCGGGTTATTATACTCTCTATTGATATCCATAAATGCTTTCTCCTTTGTTCTAACAGTACTCACCATGATTTGTATACAACAATGTTCTATTAGCCCTTGACTGCTCCTGCTGTCATACCATCAATAAAGTATTTCTGAAAAACTAAGAACAAAATAAAGATAGGTAATATAGAAAAAAACGAACCGACAATTAGTAGATCATAATTATTTCCGTATGGTGTAAGTAATGTCTTCAACCCAATCGGAAGTGTATATTTCTTGTCACTACTCAGCACCATAAATGGCCAAAGGAAATTATTCCAACTGTTCATCCCATTTAGAATGGCCATCGCTGCAAAGGATGGTTTCATAATTGGTAAAATCAAACGAGCATAAATTCCATATTCACTTGCTCCATCTACCCTACCTGCTAAAATAATCTCCTTCGGGACTCCTCTTAAATACTGTCTGAAAAAGAAGATCGTAGCGGCATTCGCAATCCCCGGTAAAATGATAGCAGAATAACTATTCATTAACCCTAGATTAAAGGTCAATGTATATAAAGGTAGTAATAATATTTCAAAAGGCACCATCATAATCAACAATACACAAATGAACAATAGGTTCTTCCCTCTAAATTCATACGCTGCAAATCCATAAGCTACCGTAGCGCTAACGATCAGCGTCAATGCAACCTGCACAACCGTTAATACTATGGAATTATAAAACCATGAAAAATAAGCATGACTACCAGTAAATAAGTAGTTAAAGTTATCAAAAGTCATAACAGATAGATCAAATCTCAAGTTTAGACCGTATCGAATCAAATCTTCACCAGGTTTAAATGCAGCTATCGCAACAGCATAAAATGGTAACAGGATAAGAAAACTTAGAATAATAAAGAAAATGAAGAGCATTGTTCGAATTACATTCTCCTTTTTCATATTAATCCTCCTTCTTAAACATGCCACTAAATGACAGTTGCGTTAAGTTAATAACCATTGTGATTACCAGCAGCACAATACCAACAGCTGCTGCATACCCAAGGTTATTTTTCTCGATCCCTTGACGATACAGATAACCTACGATGGTAAGACCAATATTTTTCGGCGAATTGTTACCATTCCACAACATCATACTCTCGATAAACATCGATAAACCTGCGTATATACTGATCGTTAATACATATATAGTGGTAGGCTTCAACAATGGCATGGTGATTCTAGTGAACTTCTGAAAGGCTGAAGCTCCATCAATCGAGGCTGCTTCATAATATTCATCCGGAATGTTCTTTAATCCAGATAGGAAATAAAGCATGTTAACACCTGTCCATCTCCAAGTTGCCAACGATAATAAAGCAATATATCCAGTGACCTGACCCTTCAGGAATTTCATCGGTTCGACTCCGAAGAATCCTAAAATATTATTGATCATGGAACCTTCCATTTCACCAAACATCAGTCTGAAGATCGTTCCTGCTACAACCACTGAAGTCAGTGCAGGAAAGAAAAAAGTAGATTTGAAGAATCCTCTACCCCACATAAACTTATTATTAATCAAAACTGCAAATAACATTGGAAAGGGAATCAACACAATTAACGTTAGAATCATATAAATAGCACTATTATAAACAGATTTCAAAAAGATGCTGTCACCCATTAATTTGGTGTAGTTATCTACACCTACCCAATCGGCTTCTTGACCAAGCGTTACTTTTTGGAAGCTCATTTCAAATGAATTAGCTAAAGGATAGACCCAAAAAACAACAAATATAATGATGAAAGGCAATACGAAGACATAAGGAGCGACCTTCTGTGAGTATAGGAATTTTTTTATCATCGCTCTACTCCTTTATATAGAGCTACTCCTTTTGATTAAGAGTAGCTCCTATTTTTTGGGAACTTCCTATTATTTCAACTCTTGCTCAATCTGCGCTTGGGCATCATTTAAAGCTTCTGTAATGTCTTTCCCATCTTCAAAGATTTCATTTAAAGTAATGGTACAGAGCACATTATTTATTGTTGGTGAAGCAGAAGTAGATTTAACCAATTGAATTTGATCCTTAATGGTATTCAACACGTCAAATGGATTATTTACAAAATATTTAACAAATTGATTTTCTGGATTATGAGTAACATCCTTCATATTCCATACATCCATATTAACTGGGTCAAATCCTAACGTATTCCAAATTTCAATATTGGCATCCAATGATAACTTCGCAAATGCTAAGTAGTCTTTTGCCAATTGAACATCCTTAGCAGTTTTGGTTACAACAGTACCTGTACCGCCACCACCAACAGAACTAGGCATACCTTTCTCAATTACAGGGATTGGCGCTATAGCAATCTTCCCTGATAAATCAGCCATATAATTTGTGTATCTCGACATTTCCCATAAAGGCATGAAGGCGGTTGCATAGTTTCCTGCATTAAATTCACCATAGGCTTCTTCTGTATCCGGCTGTCCTCCAGCAATCGTAGAAATAACATTGTTATCTTGGAGATCTTTCAGAATCGTTAGACCCTTAATCAATTCCGGTGAATTAATTATTGGATTTCCAGCTTCATCTGTAAAATCAGCACCTTGTTGGGCTAACATCATGGATGACTGCCAAGTTGCACTCGTATCCGCTGTACCCATATATTTACCCGTTTTTTCGTAGACTTGGATACCTGCTTTTTTGAAATCTTCCCAAGTTACAATATCCTCATAATTAACACCAGCTGCTTCTAGAATTTCTGTATTATAAAATGCTACTGATGCACCTACATGGGTTGGAATACCGTAATTGTTACCATCTTTGCTATATAGATCTATTCTTGATTGGACAACGGTATCTCTATATGGATCTATCACATCATTAAGTGGTTCCAATTGTGGAGTACCACTTAAGAAATCTGGAAATTTCCCAAGTTCAATATCCGCAATATCAGGAGCGCCTACACCGGTCTGAACGGCAATTGACAATTTATTATGCATATCATCGTAAGGCATGACTGAAACATTCAACTTAATTTGGCGATCCGGGTTGGCCTCATTCCATTTAGTAAGCATTTTCTCAAAATGCTGTCCATGTAACTCAACAAATGTCCAATAAGATAATGCTGTTGCATCTTCTCCCGCTCCACCTTCAAGGACCGATGTTTCTCCGCTGGCATTATTCCCTGAATTTCCACAACCTGCTAGTACTAGGACCATTGAAATAACTATTAACCCAATAAACCACTTCTTCTTCATGCATAACCCTCCTAATATTTATAATATTGTATTATGAAGTGCCCTCATGATGATATGAGTAGTTAACGTTGATCACCGATCCTTTCCTTTAGATATTTGTAAAATAATTAATATAAATATTGATGTATCCGCTTACAATGATAAAATAACATACCAATTGCTTATTTGTAAACATATATATATTAATTTGTTCACGTATTTATGAATTGAAAATGGAGAATGGTAATATTTCAGGAGTATATATTATTTTTTCTGAAATATTCTGAATTAATGTTCATGAATTTATAAACTAAATACCTTGAAATTCATTGAAATTGATGATATTCATTCAATATGGATATAAATGGATATTGATTAGCGATAAATTGTGTTTATTCATTGTTTAGTTTGTATTTATATAAAATAATGCAGATTCTCGTATTTCACAAAAAAACTGACAGAGCATTCACTGTCAGTTCCATTTTCTAATACAATTTGTTATTCTTCCTCATCTTCAACTTCATATATACAACGGAAGCGTTCTACTCCTGGATGCACCTCACCTAGACTATATACAACAAATCCAATATTACGATAAAATTCTACCGCTTCTTCATCCGTCTCAACGATTATTTGAGAAGGTTTTTGAACATTAATTAATTCGAAAAATATTCCTCGTCCATAACCCTTCAGTCGATTCTCGGGCATAACAGCTAAATGATGAACAGTTAGGACTCTCTCTTCATTGATCTCATAACCAATTAATCCTACCAATAACTTCTCGTCTTCGTAACTGTAAAGTTGTAAAGACTCAGTTTCTTCATACAACTGAATAGCAGCCTTTAATGACTTATCATCTGGAAAAACAGCATATGATAGTAGCTCAGCTACTTCCGGCTTATTGATATATGATTTTACGTTAACTAACATGTTGTAACCCTCCAGCCAATTTCTTTAAGTACATTCTCTTTACGTTACTTTAATAGTTTTGAAGGAGAATTTCAACCCTGCACGATCAGATTAGATTCAACAAATCGTTGAAGAGAAGGAGGATACTCAGTTGATGGATTCATTCCCACTGCATTGAAAGCATCGATCACTGCCCCTACCACGGGGGCAACTTGTGTATCACTATATTGATATTTTTTGTCCGAAGCATTAGGAATACTTAACTGTTGCAATACGGCATTACGCATATAGGTGCTTAACAGAACGCTCCCTATACATGACACTCTTATATCCGCTGAACGGAATGTAGAACCTACAAGAGATATACCTATAGCTACCGAATCAGCTGCATGATCGCATACTTGAGTGGCTAGTGGAACACCACGTTCTGCAGCTAAAGTGACTAGCGGTGCAAGCTGTCCAAAGAAGCGATTTCTAACTGTAGCTTCCTCATAGAATCCTCTCGTACCTATCTGAGCTAGTTGATTAACTTCTTCTAACTGAAAGAAACTCAACACCTCACCCACGAAGGATTGATCAGCCTGCTCATATCTACCTGCAATGATTCGGTGAACTGTATCGTACCCAATAAATCTCGCAGCAGCAGGTGCATAATGTTCAAATGAATAGTTGCGTTGCTCTTCTCCACATTCGTTCCGTCCATAAATGATAGATCCCGTACCACCGATTGCGACAATACCAGGCTCACCCAGAAAAGCTCCTACTTGTGCAGGAAAGGCATCATTCACTGCACTTATTCTTCCCTTTATACCTGTGGCAGCAAGTTGTTGATTTGCCCATATGTAATTCTTCTCTTCATCAAGACCTGCTAAACCAGCTGTTAGGGATACGACATCTTCAACTGTACACTGGGCAATCTTCAAGGCTTGATGAATTCCATCCTGTAGATGACGACCTGCATCTGGATGATGATAGGGATTAGATCCTCCTGTCTCGATATAGGCAAGTGCCTCTCCATGCTCATCTACGACAAGTATACGTGTATGACTTCCTCCACCATCGATCCCAATCACAACTTTCCTATTCACGGAATCTTCCCCTTCATTGTTGTATTTATCTCAAACTTCAATCAGGGTGAGTTTCGGCCAACGTGCTAACCATTGTTTCTCAGTCACCCTTTTTATGAAATAGGTTGTATCCATATATCTAGGAGATTGCCTTATCTTCAGTTGAAATAAATCATCTAATCCATAAGGTGAAATGAATTGCACACGATCTTCCTCATCAAGATACAGTCCAACAGCCGTTGCTGTCTCTGGCCAACAACTCATGGCATCCTTTGTGGACTCGTAAGGTTCTACTTTATTACGTAGGTGCATACGAGCCTGATTTTTTACGGACCAACAGTTTTTCCTATCTATCGTATTCAATCTTATAGTAAGTAGCTTATCCCGCTCTTCGGAAATATCTGCAGAATCATAGTAAATCACATCAATATCATTCAGCGGTGTCACTTGATCATACCCATGGAGCACATCCCATACAAGATTCCGCACATATCCGGCTGCTATACAACTCTCTGGAAGATTCAAAGTTCGAACCAATTCAAGATCCTGACGAACCTCATCTCGATCCATGATCTTCATTAATTGTTGAATATAACTCACGCAGAAGGCTCCTTCCTCAAGATCTTTCAAGTTAACTCCTATCACACATCTTTAGTTGTTCTAATTAATTCCCTGTACTTTCATACCTTCTTAATCCCACGCGGAATATGCCATATGCAGCTAATGCACTTATTACAGCTACTACAGGAGCTAACAACCACCACCCGTGCCACTCACTTTTATTAAAAATAAAGGTTGCAGGATAGAAACTAATAAATGCATACGGAATGAAAGTCGAAATGAAAATTTGTATTCCCTGATTAAACAGCGTTATTGGGTACTTCGCCAAATCGGCTAAACTATGAACCATTAATGGGAATGCATTCCCTGAATTACGAATCCAGAATGCCGCCGAATTACCTGCTAAATTGATAGATACCCGGATGATAATCGCTGTGATCATGAGCAGCAGGATGATAGCCACTTTTGCTAATGACCAATCTATATTACCGTGACTTAACGATTGCCATACGATAACACTACCGATAAGTAAATTCCCCATGCCATTAATTCCTATTCCCGTACAGAAAATTTGCAATATCACTGGAACAGGACGCAATAAATACCGATCTAGTTCTCCGCGATTCACCAGACCACCCATTCGCCATGTCCCTTCAAAGAAAAGAGAACAGATCCCTTCTGTGAGGAAAATCATCGCATACATGAAGGCCACTTCCCAGAACTGCCACCCATTGATATCTGGAATCCGATCGTAAATAACCCATAAGAAGATAAAACCAAGCACTTGAGTTAATGCGGCTGAACCCATTAATATGTAGAAATCCTTATTATACTCCATGATTGCCTTGAGTTGCTGAATATACATTCTTTTGTACAAAAAAAGAATTCGTGAAAGCTGCATCTATACTCACTCCTATCTTACCTGTATTCACTCGTAATCACATAGTTATAATAACAAGCTTAACCTCCATGAATGGTCACTTGACGAACCGCCCAATTCCACATGAATCTACCGGCTATCCATAAAGTACATCCCCAGAAACATTGCACCCCAATCAGCTTCAACATCTCAAGAACATCTGCCTGTTGCAGAAAAATCACGGTGGGTGTATGAATAATACTCTGGAATGGAAGAAGCATCGCTAAATTCTCTAACCAATTAGGAAAAAATGCTAAAGGAACTAATGCACCCGACAGTAGATTTGTAACCGCAATTCGAGCCCATACGATACCCATCGAACCTGTTGACCAGAAACATAGTAACGCTGCTAGGTAAACAACGCCGAATTTCACTAACATTGCTGCAAACATGCTTACGATAAAAAATACCCAGATCAAAGGAGAATCAGGGATACTGACACCCGGTGTAAAGAGCATGAATGTTCCGATAATAATCGTCCCCATCCCACCTTCAAGTAGACTTGATCCTAATGTCTCGGCAAATCTTGCACTTTGAAAATCAATCGGCTTCAATAAATCCGCAACGACACTTCCATCCAGAATTTTTCCAGATATGGCCGTCTCGGAATACCAAGAAAGAATGGAATTCGCTAGAAATGTTACGAGTAAATACGTCTTCATCTGATCCCATGTATATCCACCTAGCTCCATACGTCCCCCATAAATACCCTGCCATAGAAAATAAATAGCCAATAAGTTCACAAAATTGGATGCAAAGGTAATGATATAGGAAGTCCGATAGGCTAACACATTTTGTAGAGAACGATTTGAGATGCTTTTATATTTTTTAAACCTTACCATAAATGCTCCGTCCTCCTTACACTTGTATCGTCTGATTCAAGTCCAAATTACCGTCATAGACTGCTTTAATCACTTGTTCGATATCAGACTCTTCCATTCGGAAATCCTGAATTTCCCCATACTTCATTACCCGACTAACGACATCACTCGCCGTAAATTGATATCTATCAAATGAGATGGAGAATTCTAGTTCACTTAGAATATCAAGCTTCAACCCAGTTACATCAGATATTTCTGTAAACAACAATGGAGGTGGGGAGGTTACTTGAAAAAAGATACGTCGTTCTTTTGCAAAATGACGCTTCACTTGCTCCAGCGTACCATCATAAATAATCGATCCTTTGTCGATGATAATCAATCTTTTGCACAAATCTTCAATATCACCTAGATCATGCGTAGTCAGCATAACTGTTGTGCGCTGCTCTTGATTAATCTTTTTGATGAATTCACGAATCTTCTGTTTAACGGATACATCTAATCCTATCGTAGGTTCATCTAAATATAGTATAGGTGGATTATGTAATAGGGACGCGGCCAAATCCGCACGCATACGTTGACCCAATGATAGCTTTCTAGCAGATAAATGGATGAACTCATTCATACCTAACATCTCAACGAACATATCGAGATTAGCTTTATATGTTGTATCCGGAATCTCATAAATATCTTTGAGTAGCGAAAAAGATTCCACAATCGGGATATCCCACCATAACTGTGTACGTTGTCCGAATACTGCCCCGATCTGTTGCGCATTCTCCATCCTTTTCTTATGTGGATTGATACCATTAACAGCGATCGTACCCGAGGAAGGTACAAGAATTCCTGTTAGCATCTTAATAGTGGTTGATTTACCCGCTCCATTTGGTCCAACATAAGCCACGGATTCACCAGCTTCTATAGTTAAATCCAACGGTTTCACTGCTATTTTATCTATGTATTTCGGTACAAATAAATGTTTCATTGCCCCTTTCAACCCAGGTTCTTTCACGGCTTGCTGGAATGACTTAGATAATTGCCTAACTTCGATGATGCTCAATGGATGTTCCCCCTAAAATCAAGATTATTGTGATGAGAAGTATCCGTAAATATAACACAGGACCTCTGTCGAATACTCAATTAATTTGTCGAAGTGAAAACGAATTCATTTTATCCTATATTAGAGTCCTATTTGCAACTCATGTATAATGAGTATTAATTACGCGCAGATAAGGATGAAACTTATTATGGCTTTTGGAATTAACAGAGTAGAATTATCGCAATGGAAAGCAGCCGTTAATAGAGGCGAAATTGCATACCTCACTCATTATTGGATCGATCCTCGATTTCCTAAGTTCAATACCGTTACCAAGGTAGGTTGTGCGGATGTGAACCGTTTATCTGAATGGTGTATTGCTCACGAATTACCGTCAAAATATATTCATCATCGTGATTCTTATCCTCATTTCGATCTTCTCGGACCTAAGCAAAGGGAAATATTACTACAGGAGAAATTGTGGCATCAATTGGAACGTTTCGGGATGATGTAATGGATATTTTACAAGTGTATATAACAAAACAAAAGCAGCATCGAACTTGAAAGCAAAGTCCGATGCTGCTTTTGTTTGTGTCTTCACGAGCAACCCTTTTATTTCTGAATAATATGCTGTACACGTCCAACCTGTCCACTAGTTAAACGCACTTTAATCCCGTGAGGATGCTTCGGTGAATTTGTGAGAAGATCCTTGACGATACCTCGCGTTAACTTACCCGTTGGTTGATCTTGCTTCAGTACGATATCTACTTCAAGTCCTGCAGATATGGTTGATCTAAGTTGACCATTCAATTCTTATTCACTTCCCATATATCATTTATTCATTCCGTCATTGGAAACGATACAGGAATAGCCTTGTTTATGCAAATCATGGGTTCATCTTGATCAGGGATTAAAGTCTACTTGCACTCTCGGCTGAATGTCCTAACTTCTTTAGTAAGCTGATAGCTAGTTTCTTTTCATCTTCATTTAGACCTTCTACAGAATGAGCAATAACGTTCTCATGTTGAGGAAATACTTCTTCCATAAAGGTTCTTCCTTCTTCCGTTAGATCAGCAAAAATCACACGACGATCATCAGGAGAAGCAATTCGAACCAATAAGTTCTTACTTTGAAGTTTATCAGCAACGTAAGTAATATTCCCACTTGAGATAAGTACTTTCTCACCAATTTTCTGCAACGGTTGTGGCCCCTTATGAAACAACAAGTCCAGTACTCCAAACTCTGTTGAATTCAATCCATGACTTTGGATGCTACGAGTGGAATGAGCTACCACGGAATTATAGGCTCGCACCAATACAATGAATAAATCTAATGAAAGATCATTGTTATCTTTTGTCTTATTAATCTCTACCACAAATTCTACCTCCGACAACATTATCTTAATATAAAGGTAATGCAAAGAAGAACTATTGTCAATCTTAATAAACCTTTTTTTGTAACTCGGTTAGGCTTTTGAACACAAACCCCTGTTTCCTTGCACCATCAATAATCTGGCCCATGGCCTCGGCATTATCTTTAGATACGGAATGGAGTAGTATAACAGCACCCGGATGAAGTTGATTCATCACTTGCGTATAGGCATACTCTGAACCTTTTTGAACATTTATATCCCAATCTTTATATGCAACAGACCAGAATACATTCGTATAACCTTCTGTTCGACTTGATTCTAACATGACTTCATTAAAAATCCCCCGAGGAGCGCGCAAGAAAGCCATCTCTTTCTGGCTGGTTATTTCTGCGACTGCATTCTTCACTTTAAGCAACTCATCCTTTAATTGCGTGTTGGAAATTTGCGTCACATCTGGATGACTCCAGGAATGGTTTCCTATAAGGTGACCTTCAGAGACCATCCTTTTGACCAATTCAGGTTGGCTTTTAACATAGTGTCCTGTCACAAAAAAGATAGAAGGTACCTGCTTATCCCGCAGAGTATCTAATATCTTAGCAGTGTAACCATTCTCATAACCATTATCAAAGGTTAAGTAAATCTCCTTTTGCGATGTATCTCCCAGGAAAATAGCTCCATGCTTCTCTAATATAGGCTTAAATCCTTCTTCATTAATGGATGGTAGTTGTCCATCTTTGCTTTTCTTGAAGCCAAAATGATAGACATGTTGATCTCTTGCCGACTCTGCATTAATCTGTGTAACTCCGAAAGCCAATAACATACAAGCAATCATCAATAGAACTGGGCGTTTCATTGAAACTATTCACCTCTATACAAGATTTCAAGGTCTTATTCAACCAAGATAAAGGTAATATTCCACATTTCCACCTAAGATATGTAACGTCTAAGTAAGCTACGAATCATGCTATATCCAATCCATACCCCTAAGACATTTAAGATTACATCATCAATATCAAAACTTCCAACACGTAATAACATCTGTGATACCTCTAGGAATAGCACAATCATTACGAAATAACTTCCCAAGCGCCAATAAGATCTCAACTTAGGGAAAAGAACTGGAAGCGTAAGCCCAAAAGGTATAAAAACAGCAACATTCCCAAATAAATTAATAATCCAAGTCCAATTTGGTAACTGCCCCATATTACGGATGTATAGCTTTATGGTCTCAAATGGAATCAAATTATAGTTAAGTGGACCATCTGCATGTCTTTCACGTCCAAAACCAATAAACATCCAATACAAGAGACAAGCACTATAGCTGACAATCAGAATCGTTAGAACAATATTACGTATCCAGATGATGAATTTAGATTTACTCATTTACGTCCCATAATTTCTACACTACCATCCTTGTGCCCAATAATTACCTGATCTGCTAATCCAATGAACAAACCATTATCCACGATTCCGGGGATGCTGAGTATATCATTGTGTAATTTGAGCGGTGATGGGATTGTACCAAAACTACAATCTGCTATGTAGTTTTGGTTATCTGTAATGAATATTTGTTCCCCCTCTGTCCGAAGCTGAACTTTACAACCAAGTTGTTCTAGGGATTGTACCGTCCACTCGACAGCGAATGGAATGATCTCCACTGGCAATGGAAATTGTCCTAATGTTGGCACCCATTTACTCTCATCTGCAATAATGATGAGTTTTTCACTATGGTAGGCTACGATTTTCTCTCGCAGAAGTGCACCACCCCCACCTTTGATCAAATGTAATTCTGGATTTACTTCATCTGCTCCATCAATGGTTACATTTAGGCCATTCAATTCTGCGAAGGGGATGATCGGAATGCCAAGTTCTAAGGCTAATTTCTCTGATGCAATCGATGTTGCAACAGCCTGAATTGATAACCCTTCCTGTACCCTTTGTCCTAACTTCTGAATGGCCCAATAGGCTGTTGAACCTGTACCTAATCCAACTTTCATACCATCTTCAATATATTGAACAGCATGTTCAGCTGCAATTTTTTTCATATTCATCACATTCACACTCCCCTATTAATCAAGCAGAAACGGCTTTACAGTCCTTTTCAAAAAGTTTATCCTTCCGATGTAAGTGATACTTCGTACCATTTTAGGAAATCCGTATCTGCGGAAATATAAAAAATAGAGCCCATCAGACCCACATCTAAGGTTGGCAATTCGCTTCCTTAGTGGAATGGATCAGTTAAGCTCAGCCATAAGTAGATGGTTCTATCAACACCTATATCGGTATTATTTAAATGCAATCACAACAGAATCTGCTCTAGGTTCATATCCAACTTTTACATAAATATGATTAGAAATCGGATTGCTCATATCCGTGTACAGGCTTGCAAACTCATAAGGTCCACGCAACATATTACGTGTCAGGGTTGAGACGCATGATTGAGCATACCCTTTACTACGATGTTGAGGTGGTGTATATACTAAATTAACTACAGCTCCATGGAGTGTAGGTCTAGTCTGTTGGGCCATCGAGACTGGTTCACCATCATCCCATATATAGATAGCTGATTGATCAGTGCCGAATCTAGCCATGTCAATCGCTTGTTTCATAGAAACTCCATCCATTGCTTCTGCGGAGAAATCATAAATCCACTGTCCAAGTGTAGGAATATCCCTTGGCTCAGCTGCTCTGAATATACCAGAACTCAGCTTCACTTCCGCAACTTTCTCACAAGCATATATCCGTTGATTCATCTGAATTTCATATGATTTTCCCGTTATTTCCTTCCACTTCTCAGCGAAAAGGTGAGTTGTCTCTCGTAATCCAATAATACTGGGTATTTGAATCTCTTCTTGTTGCTGGATATGACGTATGGCCTCGGTGAAAGCATTAGATCGAACTTCAAGATCTTGTACCATGTCACTCACATAGATAATAAGATGGGCACTTGTCTTCAGTAGCACAAGAACATCCACATCCCCCTCACTAGCTATGGCCATAAATGGAAATGGACCTTCATGGTATGCATCCTTTACGGTATGCTTGATGGATTGGACTAATCGGTAAGCGATACCAAGCGGAAGATTATTAAGCACTTCATTCTGCTGCAACAGTGGTTCTGCACGCATTAAGAACTCAGATGGTTCATGATAACTTTGAATATGCATGATTCAATCTCCCTTCATCAATCCATTTTCCCTACCATACCACAATTAGGAGAAAAGAAAAGGAAGTTTTAAAATATTACTCATTTTGTTGATTTTTCACCATTTCTTCTAAGCGGCTTAGCGTTTTCTTCTCATCCTCGCTTAATTCATAATCGCACATCGTTTCACTCGCTAATAAACTTCCTTTAAGCTTGGCATGTTGAATATGATGAAGCATCACATTCTCAGCTTCGTAGAGCTTCAATTCACCAAGATGGCCCAATACTCTACAGAGATAGGCTTGAATTTGATCTTCTCCAACGATATAAGAAGTATGAAACAGCGCTTGAAGTGTTAATGAATCTTGTTCCACCCAATGATCTGTTATATGAACTGTATAATGCATGGAAGATAGGTTCGGTCCATTATGTTCATGTTTCTCTGCGATAATCCGTGAATTTTTCCATGCGATCACTCCAGCTGTGACCAGTAGTATAATACAGACAATTAATGCAACATATATCACAACATTTTCCCCTTTTTCTTTACCTATATTTGATTCAATTTCAATCCATCAACATTCTTATTCTCTCATTTTAACATATAACGCAAATAGAACCCCACGCAATTGGAGGGGTTCTTTGTTTTATCCCTTCACAGAACCACCCATCAGTCCACGTACGAAATACTTTTGAAGTGCGAAGAATACTATTAAAGGCATAATCATGGATATGAATGAGGCTGCTGTAAGGAGATGCCAGTCATTCCCGTAAGAGCCGACCATTTCAGCAACACGCATAGATAATACTTGTACATTAGGTTGGCTGCCAATAAATACGAGCGATACCAAATAGTCATTCCATACCCAAAGAAACTGAAAGATTCCGATGGATGCAATTGAAGGTACAGATAAAGGTAAGATTAACTTCGTGAATATGGTGAAATTAGATGCACCATCCATGAAGGCAGATTCGAATAGATCTCTTGGTAGCTGACTAATATAACTGTACAAAAAATACGTACTTAGCGGTAATCCAAATGCCGTATGAGCAATCCAAATTCCTAAATAGGTCCCGTTAAGACCCAACGCTGTGAAATTCTGAAGTACCGGGATAAGAGCCACCTGTAATGGAACTACCAGTAGCGCAACAACAATAACAAAGATCGTCTTCCGCCCTGGAAATTTCATCCATGCAAAAGCATAGGCCGCAAAAGCAGCAATTAAGATCGGGATGATCGTAGAGGGTATCGCAACCGTCAACGTGTTCACAAAAGCTCTAGTAAGATTACTACCTTTCTCGATCTTTACACTTCCATCAGATTGCGTAATCTCGTAATTCTTACCGCCGAGAACATTCTTATAGTTATCCAGTGTGAATATGGCATTAGTCTTCCATTGTTTCTCTTGAATATCTACAATTCGGCCTCTCCGGTTTTGCCATTCCAACTTCTGACCATCTGCTGTCGCCACACCTTGCTTTAATTGTTCATCTGTATAACTCTGACCCATGACTTCAATCGGTTTCTTCAAATCCGTATCCTCGGGAAGTGACATCAGTTCCTCAGTTTCCCAACCCTTATGTGGAAATACGGTCCACCATCCTGTATCCAGGATATCTGCTGCAGGTCTGAAAGATGATACGAATAATCCAGCAGTTGGAATAATCCAGATCAAACAAATAAAGCCAAGGATACTATTCACTAGCCACTTAGAGCCTTTTTTCGTACGGCGCCGACTCATGAGAATCCCCCTCCTTGTTTGCGAATCTGACGAAGATTAAAGATGAGAACAGGAATAATCGCAATGAGTAGGACGATGGCGAGGGTTGAGCCATAGCCGTTGTTACGATACATGAAGAACTGTCTATAGAACTGTGTTGCTACTACATCCGTATCATATTGGCCACCTGTCATCACCATGACGATATCGAATATTTTCAGTGTGAACACAATAATGGTTGTCGTTACGGATAGAATGGTCGTTGATAGGTATGGAATCATAATTTTGAAAAATATCATAATCTCGTTAGCTCCATCCATTCGTGCAGCCTCAAGTGATTCTTCTGGTATACCTTTGATCCCGGCAGATAGAAGTACCATAGCGAACCCCGTCTCCATCCAGATAAGAATAACGATAAGGAATAGATTATTCCATGGTTGTGCGAATGATGCCCAAGCTTGTGCTTCACCACCAAATGCCACAACAATGGCATTCAATAGACCAATCTGTTCATCACCTGGTTTATAGTAATACACGAACTTCCAGATCACACCAGATGCCACCATAGATATCGCCATTGGCATGAAGATGATGGACTTGGCCAATTTTTCAAAACTACTACGATCCGCTAGAACAGCGATGATCAATCCCAAAGAAACACATGAGAAAGTTCCCAATACGACCCATAGTAGATTGTTACGAAGAGCAGCTAATAACAAGCGATTGGTGAATATAGCTACATAGTTACTCAGACCCACAAAATCAACAGAATTAGCATCCATAAAACTAAATATTAATGTTCTAACCGTAGGATATAATAGTAACCATCCAAGCAGAATTAGTGCAGGTGCTATAAAAATCAAAGGCTGAATGCGTTGCCTCCATTTCACAGGGTATTGCTCAATAACCCAATTTAGAGATAAGTAAATGGTGTATACTCCTACTACTCCCCAGATAACGGCTAGAACCGCATACAACACCGGAGTTAGATTTCCGTCACGTAGAAATGTAAAAATACGCCAATGAATAAGTAAGTTCATTACAGGCACAACTATTGTTAAAAAAGTTAGCCATAACCATTTGTGGCGTGATCTCAACGTTCCCATCTTGTCCCTCCTGTTCATCCTATTCTATTGTTCGAGAATTAAATGATAGACAAAACGAAGGAGTAAGGAGTTTCCTCCTCCTCCCCCGTCTTATACCCTTTTACTACTATCTTACTTAGGGAACCCTTCTTGTATTTCCTTCAGCGCCCCATCCAAATCTACTGTACCGCTTACATAATCCGTTGCACCCTTCCAGAATGTACCTGCACCCACGGCTCCAATCATAAGATCAGAACCATCAAAACGTAGTGTGTCAGCTGACTGAACCAGTTCTGCCATACGACGATCTACATCGTTAGAATACCAACTAAGATCCGCATCATTCATTGGAGCAATTACACCACCAGATTGAATCCAGGTCTTGATTGATTCACCTGTCGTAAAAAATTCCATCACCGCACGAACCTCAGGTCGATCATTAAACATCGAGTAGATATCCCCTGCAACTAATAGTGGCTTACCGTATTGAGCATCAATCGGTGGAAGATAGAAGAAATCGATATCTTCACCCATTGTTATCGTATTTGGTAAATTACTTGTAATGAAACTCGCTTGACGATGCAGCCATGCTTGCGCAGGATTCTGTGCTAGTGGATCTAATGCATCACTAGATGCTGTAGTCACTATCGACTTCACTCCACCTAGAACATAATCTTCGTTGAACCAAATATCTGACATTACTTCAAAAGCATTTTTTACTTCAGGTGAAGTAAACGAAAGTTCTCCTGTTATCCATTTATCATAATTCTCAGGCGATGTTGTCCGAAGCATGATATCTTCGATCCAATCGGTAGCAGGCCACCCTGTAGCTGCTCCACTTCCGATACCAATGGACCATGCAGGATCTCCATCTTCTGCTATTTGTTTCGTCAAAGCCAACATTTCATCCCATGTCTGTGGTACTGTATATCCAGCCTCATCAAACTGTTTCTTGGGGTACCACACTAAGCTTTTTACACTAGATCGAGCCCAGATACCCGCCATAATCTCACCATTAGCCCCATCCATATTGGCCATATCAAGCCAGCTCTGATTATAATTTTTCGCTAAATAATCTTTATCAATAAATGATGACACATCAATTACTTTCCCTTGCTTAGCAAAATTAGCTAATAGTCCTGGTTGTGGAAAGTCTGCTATATCTGGTGCATTGCCTCCATCTACACGAATAGAGATCGTAGCTTCAAATTCTTTAGATCCTTCATATTGAATATCAATCCCAGTTTTATCTTCGAAATCTTTAATACTTGCCGTAAACTTCTGCTCATCCTCGTCAACAAATGGGCCGAACATCGACACTGTAGTACCTTTGAATTCGCCTGCTAATGCCTGCTCAAGGAAAGTCCCTTCACTCGTCACTGGCTCAGCTGGTGTTGGTTCCGCAACTGCCGGTTCCGTTTCCACCTTCGCAGGTTCTTGTGCAGGTGTTGTAGCTGCATTATTCGTATTTCCACTGCATGCGCTGATCATCATCGCGAACAAAAGTAAACATATGACAAGCGGCATCATTCTTTTTTTATAACGTGTTCTCATAGAGCTCATTCATCCCCCTTATATCAAATTAGTTGCGCTTCCTTTATGATCATATGCACCTTGTCTTCATTTCAATTCTTAATAGACAAAAAAAAGATATTCCATTATATGGAATATCTTTTTTTTGAGTTATGATCTAGCAAATAATTAAAAAATTAATCCACTTAATACAAATAATATATTCATAATGAAATGTAGAATAATTACAGGGAGTAGTCCTTTGGAGCGGATTGCTATCCCACCTAACATCATCCCCAATACGGAGAACAAAGCACATACGACCCAAGGAAATCCAATCGAATAATGATACATCCCGAAACCTATACTAACTGCAACCAATCCACACTTCTCACCTAACAAATCGACGAATCTATTAAGTATAAGTCCTCGCCACAATATTTCTTCCAACACGGAGTTAATCAATGCAAACCATATTCCGAACCATAAGAGTCTATATAGGTCTTGTTGATTGAAATCAATGACAAAACTAAATGAAAGAATGACTGTACATGATGCAATCAGTATAAATCTCCAAATAGGATCTTTCAGTCCAACCCATATCAAAGGAAAATATATATTTTCTGTAAAGCTTCCCTTTGCTATATAATTGGTTGTTGTCTTGTTCAACTTCGCATATAGAAGAAAAGGGATGATAAATCCAAACAAACTCAACCGAGAACATGCAATAATCAATTCTCTAGGTAAATCTGCGAGTTTAAGTATATTAAATATTACATCATTCATACTGAAAGATAACCAATACCCCAATACATACAGGGCACTCCATAAGGCAACTTCACGAATTCCACGGGGTATAGGTCTAAGCATATAAATTGCACTTAGAATGATCAACATTCCTAGACTCAAATAGATCGTAGTAAGCTGAACTCCAATTACCGTTCCGACAAAAATGACCAATGCGAGAATAAACATCTTATTCATTTTCCGTAGAAGATTTATTTAATGTGATGCGTGCTTTACCCATGAAGATAACGACAATTGCTGCTATACCGATTGGAACCAATGCAAAGAGGAATATATGAGATATGGATGTAGACATTGCATTAACGATTACATCAAGCACTTCAGCTGGAATTGTTGTACGCACATCAGCATTAAAGATCTCTTGAGGATCTGGAATGTTCGCAAGATTGGCCGTAACCCCCTCCAACCCTTTCAAATTGTCAGTAAGCTTACTTGTAAAAATATTACCTTGAATCGTACCAAATATCGTTATTCCCAGAGTCATTCCAAGCGAGCGCAAAAATTGATTCGTTGAGTTAGCTGTTCCCCTAAATCTAGGCTCAAGATTGTGCACTGTTGAAATGGGCAGTAAGGAGAATGAGAATCCCATACCGAACCCAACTATGATCATGAACATCGTTAAAAATGCGCGTGCGATATCTGGTGTAAGTGTGCTTAACATAAACATACCCGCGAAATACGAAATTACTGAAATAATCATTAAATTTCGATAACTCGTTTTGGTTGAGAAGATACCACCAATTGAACTTCCTACTACGGATCCTAACATCATAGGTGTAAGAACTAATCCAGCATTCGTAGCAGATCCCCCATAGACAGCTTGTACAAAAATTGGGATATATACGGTTAGAACTATAAATGTTCCCCCATATAGAAAAGCTAGAATCTGAGAGGCAGCAAATAATCTTCGCTTAAATAGCCAGAAAGGTAGAATGGGCTCTTTTGCTTTAAGTTCAATGAAGAAGAACGCGATAAAGCAAACTGCAAATACAGCAAACAATAAAATGATGAGTGACGAATTCCAAGCGTATTCTTTTCCTCCTAATTC
Organism: Paenibacillus crassostreae; assembly: GCF_001857945.1. Taxonomy (NCBI): domain Bacteria; kingdom Bacillati; phylum Bacillota; class Bacilli; order Caryophanales; family Paenibacillaceae; genus Paenibacillus; species Paenibacillus crassostreae. Next base: position 4,192,875 of record NZ_CP017770.1, on the reverse strand, counting down.
TAGAGCAAACATCAAACTGATAACTGCAATGACTAATGTCGATGCGCCCCACCAGTCAATTTTCTGTTTAACCAGCTGCTTCGATTCATGATAAGACCGAACAATCAGTAGAAATGACACGATACCGATCGGAACGTTAATGTAGAAAATCCATTCCCAACCTACATAATCAGTAATATACGCACCAAGTAAAGGACCAACGACACTTGCTGCTCCAAATACTGCGCCAAGAAGTCCCGTCATCTTCCCACGATTCTCCGGAGGAAAGATGTCAAAAATGATCGTAAAAGCAATGGGCATTAGCGCCCCGCCACCAATCCCTTGAATGGCACGAAAAACACTTAATTGCTCAATACTTTGGGAGAACCCACATAATATTGATCCTAAGAGAAAGACCGTTAGTCCGAATATAAAGAACCGCTTGCGTCCATACATATCCGATAACTTACCGAAGATAGGCATTCCCGCCATCGTAGTAATCATATAGGCAGAGGTTACCCAGACGAATTTATCAAATCCACCAAGATCAGATACAATTGTCCCCATAGCCGTTGCAACGATGGTATTATCGATTGCTGACATAAATATGGCTAACAGCAAACCCGCTACAACCAGCTTTATATTACTTTTTGATGTTTCCACGCGCTTCATTCCCCTTATGTACATAGTCAAGTGATAATCTTAATAATTCTAATTTTTGTAAACATTTCTGTCAAGAAAACGAATGACCCTCACTTGGCGTGGTGGTCATTCGTTCCAGTATTATTTCGCATGTAATTCTGCTTGTTTCCTTTGCAACCGCCATATTTCAGTTGCATATTTAGTAATCGTACAATCACTTGAGAATTTACCAGAATGAGCAATATTCATGATTGATTTCTGCTGCCATTCCTTTGTATTACGATAAGATAGATCAACCCGCAGATGTGCATCAGCATAAGAAGCGAAATCCTTAAGCACAAAATATTCATCATTAGTGCTCATAATAGAATGAAATAGGTCATCAAATACATGTCCATGATGACAGAAGTCACTCGGTTTCACTAACTGTTCCAATACTTCACGAACTCGGGGATCGTTACGATATACATCCTCAGCCACATATCCACCATACTGATAATAATGTAGTATTTCATCAGATTGTAAGCCGAAGAGAAACATGTTATCTTCACCTATCATGTTATGCATTTCTACATTTGCTCCGTCCAACGTACCTAAAGTTAATGCACCATTCATCATAAATTTCATATTCCCAGTACCTGAAGCTTCTTTACTTGCAGTAGAGATCTGTTCGCTGACATCCGCAGAGGGGATAATCTTCTCGGCTAGAGATACGGAATAGTTCTCTAAGAAAACGACTTTCAACTTCTCGTTTACATCTTTGTCTCGATTGACTTGATCAGCTACGACATGAATAAGTTTAATTACTCGTTTGGCTAACGAATAGCTTGGTGCTGCTTTGGCTCCGAATATAAAAGTACGTGGAATCCTATCTAGCGATGGGTTTGCTTTCATTTCGTTATATAAATGCATAATGTGTAAAATGTTCATCAACTGCCGTTTGTAACCATGTAGTCTTTTCACATGAACATCAAAGATAGAATATGGGTCAATGATGATTCCTTGTTTCTCAAGTACATAAGACGCAATTTTCATTTTATTATGTTGTTTAATTGCTCTTGTTCGATCTTGAAACCCACTATCTTCACTGTATTTCATTATTCCAAGCATCTCTTGTGGATGATCGATCCAGCGTGTACCAATAGCGTCACTAATAAGCTTAGCAAGCGCTGGATTAGCATGTAATAACCACCGACGATGTGTAATCCCATTCGTTTTATTATTGAATCGGTTGGGGTACAGGTCATAGAATAACTTCATTTCCCGCTTGATCAGGATCTCCGTATGAAGTGCAGCCACGCCATTCACACTGTAACTTCCTACAATAGCTAAGTTCGCCATCTTCAATTGTTGACCATCAATAATCGACATCTGTGGTATGATCTCTGGTTGTTCTGGATACTCACTCATCAGTATGCCACAGAACCTTGTGTTGATCTCTTCAATAATCATGTAAATGCGTGGTAACAGTTGTCTCACCATGGATACAGACCACTTCTCAAGTGCTTCACTTAAAGTCGTGTGATTCGTATAGGACACCGTTCTTGTTGTTACCTCCCAAGCCTGTTCCCAAGTCATCTCTTTCTCATCAATGAGTATTCTCATTAATTCCGGGATAACCAGAGTAGGATGAGTATCATTAATATGAATGGCCACTTTTGTAGGAAGTTGGTCCATCGTTAGACCCAGTTTCCCGAATGTACGCAGAATACTTTGTAGACCTGCTGAGCATAAGAAATATTGTTGTTTAAGGCGAAGTAATTTCCCTTCGTATAGGGTATCGTCAGGATAGAGGAATTCGGATATCGATTCGACTGAACGTTTGTAATTAAGTGAATTGTAATAATTATGAGTTCTAGATAGTTTCGTGAGATCCATGGTTGATTCTGCACTCCATAACCTCAGTGTATTAATATGCTCTCCACCGTAGCCAATCACTGGGACATCATACGGAACTGCTGTAACCGATTCATAATTTCGGGTCTCAAATATGAATTCTCCGTCTTTCTTAATCACTTCAACGTTCCCCCAAAAACGTACCTCAACCTTTTTATCATCACGACGTACTTCCCACTCATTCCCTTTTTGAAGCCAGAAATCAGGTAATTCCACCTGATTGCCATCAATTATTTTCTGTTCAAACAAACCATATTTATAACGTATTCCACAACCATGCCCCGGATATTGAAGTGAAGCTAATGAATCTAAGAAACATGCCGCAAGACGGCCTAAGCCTCCATTTCCAAGACCTGCATCGACCTCTTCCTCCTCAATATCCTCAAGGTCCCAACCTAATTCTTGAAGCCCTTCACGAACAAGTTCAAGCACATCGAGATTGAGAAGATTATTCCCTAGAAGTCGACCAATAAGAAATTCCATCGAAAAGTAGTATACTTGTTTCTCTTGATTTTCTTTATATCTTTCATTCGTCTGTGCCCAATTTTTTCCGACATACTCACGGATCATATTACTAAGAATTTTATATATATCTTCGTTCTGAGCTTCCTTCATTGGCTTACCCAATTTACTTATGAGATTCTCCTGAAAGAGTTGCTTAAACGAATCCTTGTTAGTAAACATATTCGCATTCCTCCTGAGGGGTTGATCTGTCGGATGCTATCGCTTTCTCATAATCAATATTATATATATACGTTTGGATGAACACTTGTGTGAGAAATACAACTACATCTCCTTTATCGATTCTCTGCATTCACTACATATGTACCTCACTTACAATGAAAAAAGTACAACTTTTTATGTAAGCGCTATCATAAAACATCAAAAAAAGGACTGAATCCATGAATTCCATCGGAATCAGTCCTTTTATATGAATTGAATAATTAATTTCAAGGGACAAATTGTTGAATAATTTGAACAACAACACCGTCTTGTATCGACAAATGATACGGGAATTGACTTAAATCGATAAGATCGCTATTCTCGAATATGGTTTTAAATTCATCTAGCGTGACAGACTCATTCCAGACGATATCCATCCCTTCATAAGTACCATCACGATCATAAATTTGTAATAATACCTCTACTTGTTCTGACACATCATATGCAACTTCTTCTACACTATCATTTGTAATATAATATCCGTCAGGAGGGCCTTCTAAATCACCGGTATCTTGTTCCCGTTCAAGGAAAACCACCTTAGCAGCATCACCTTCGTACCATTGAATTTCATCTGCATCAATAACTAGATGCCCAGCTTGCTGTTCAAGATTTGAGATATAAGCTGTAACTGTCTCTTTACTCACTGGTGTTTCTACATACTCAACCGCACTTGCAGATGTGATAACAGGTAAACAAATTAGCATCATCATTATCATAATTAAAGCAGATTTTTTCCTCATGGATACTCTCCTTTTTGACATAATCATTATGCAAAACCACTTCTATGCTATACTATTACCCTTTTCCAAATATTCTCAACCACAATAACATCAATTAATGGCTCTTGTATTACTATAGACGTTCTATAATGGAAAAACGTTGCAATATAGTTACAACAATATTTTATTTTTGTTGTCTTAAGTAGTGCGATAATGTTGTGCAAGAACGCCATGTTTAGGGGAGCACAAGAAACTAATCATAAACACGATACCTGTTGCAAAGGCCATCGAACCCGAGATGGAAGTATCCAGTAGTACCGCGATGTAATATCCACTAATAGCAGATAGAACACCGAATGTCCCACTTAGTACCAACATCAATGACAATCGATCTGTCCATAGATAGGCTGCAGCTGCTGGAGTTATAAGCATCGCTACAACCATAATAGCTCCCACAGCATCAAAGGCTGCGACAGTAGTTATGGATACCAGTGACATAAACAGATAATGCATCAATACCACAGGAATACCGATACTTGCTGCTAGCATAGGATCAAAGGAAGTGATTTTCCACTCCTTATAAAAGGTAAAGATCGCAACAAGAACAAGGATCAACACAATGATCAGAATCAGTGTAGCCTCGGGAATGGATCCGAACCAAGGCAACTGAACTACATCCCATGGAACGAATGTTATCTCACCCATTAACGCATGTTTCACATCGAGATGAGCATTCCCCACCTGGGTAGCAATCATGATAACACCTATCGCAAACAACGTAGTAAATACAACACCTATAGAGGCTTCCTGCTGTACTCCTCGTGAATTAAACCATTGAACTAACACCGCAGTTAGAAGACCTGCAACCATTCCTCCAACCATCATATGCCAGCCACTCAGTTCACGGGTGATCAAATATGCACTAACGATTCCAATCAAGACAGAGTGACTAATCGCATCAGCCATCATCGCCATTCTACGAAGAATAAGAAAGACACCAATTAATCCACAAGATAATCCAACAAGTGAAGCAGTAAGTATAATCCATGCTGTATAGGCCATGTCACTCACCTCCTTGCGCAAGACTAGATTGTGAAGAAACATGTGCTTTTCGCTGTGCTCGAAGTTGTAACGCTTGAATCAATAACCCCTTCTGAGCCCCAAACACAAGAGAGATAATGAATAAAGCTGAAGAAGTAACGATAATAAATGGGCCTGTAGGCCAACCTTTTCCTAACGTACTAATAATCGTTCCAATCATTCCAGCTCCACCTCCAAATAAGGCTGACAAGATAAGCATCCATTTGAAAGAATGTGTCCAATACCTAGCGCTAACCGCTGGAATAATGAGTAGTGCAGACATCAGAATCACACCCACAACCTGTATTCCAGTAATTATAACGAGTACAAGAACTGTTAAATAAATGCCATTCATAAGCCGCCCTGAGAGTCCTATCCCTCTCGCGAAGTCTGGATCAAATAAGAATAAATTCCACTCTTTAAATCCAATAAATAGGACGAATATCACAAGTATTGCAAGGAATAACATGGTGAACATATCTTTACGAACCATAGAGGCCGCCTGACCGAATATAAAACTATCTAAGCCACTCTGATTCCCCCCTGGCATCCGATTCACCATCGTTAGGAGCATAATCCCTAGTCCAAAAAATACAGAAAGAATAATACCCATCGCTGTATCTTCTTTAATTCGTGTAGCAGAAGTAATCCACTGAATCAGGAAAGCTGCGATAACTGCGCTGATCGCCGCACCCGCCATCATCATTGGTAAGCTCTTCACACCTATTAAGGCAAACCCAATAACAACACCAGGCAGAGCAGCATGAGATAAAGCATCACTCATCAGACTTTGACGTTTCCAATAGGCGAGACAACCTATCATACCCGAAGCCATACCTAGTATTAACGTGCTGACAATAACCCATATTGCATTATGGGATAATATGATATTCATGTGACAGCCTCCATCATCCAACGGAGTGTTCCTCCATAAGTCTGATAGACATTATCCTTTGTAAATACATCACCTGTTGTACCATAAGCAACAACAGTACGGTTTAATAACAGAACATGATCGAAATAATCCTCTACCGTTTGTAAGTCGTGATGAACAACCATGACCGTTTTCCCCATCATTTTCAGCTCATTAAGAATCGTCATAATTGCCTGTTCTGTAGCTGCATCCACTCCTGCTAAAGGTTCATCCATGAAGTATAGATCAGCATCTTGCACTAAGGCACGAGCCAAAAATACACGTTGTTGCTGTCCACCAGACAATTGGCTAATTTGACGATGAGCATAATCAGCCATGCCCATTTTCTCAAGTGACTCCATTGCTTTATCCCGATGTTCTCGCTTCGGCCATTTCAGCCATCCGACCCGTCCATACAGTCCCATTAACACAACATCCAATGCATCCGTTGGAAAATCCCAATCGACAGAGCCGCGCTGTGGAACATACCCCACTCTGGTCTTCATCTTATTAAATGTCGAACCGAAGAAAGACACATCTCCAGAGAGCTTAGGATGCAATTCCAACATCACTTTCAAGAGCGTAGATTTCCCTGCACCATTAGGACCAACAATACTCGTTAACGAGCCTGGTTCTACATTGAAGGATACATCATTCAGTACTTTATTCTTCCGATATGAAGCCGTTAGATCATTTACACGTAATACGTCCATGGTCAATCACCTTTCCCTGTTAAAGCATGATAGATAACTTCGACATTATGTCTATACATCCCAATATAAGTTCCTTCTGTTGTACCTTCCGCTCCCATAGCATCTGAGAACAACTCTCCTCCTAATTTGACACGATGCCCAGCACTTGAAGCACCCTCCATAACAGCGTTTATAGAACTTTTATTAATACTACTTTCTACGAACACAGCTGGAATTCCATTCTCCACTAATAGGTCAATCGTCGATTGGATGTCAGATATCCCTATTTCATCTTCCGTACTTAATCCCTGCAGACCTATAACCTTCATGTCAACCATCCGCCCAAAATATCCAAACGCATCATGAGCAGTGACGAGCATCCGTTGTTCAATAGGTATTTGTGATATTTTATCTTGAGTCTCCGCTTTTAGTGCATCTAATTGTTCAAAATATGCTGTCTTATTGTATTCAAAATAAGTTGCATCTTCTGGAGATACTTTCTTTAATTGTTCTGTTGCAGCTTCTAGCCCTTGTTTCCAAAGATCAATATCGAACCATACATGGGGATCAATCGCCCCTGCTGCATCTTTAAGTAGCTGCCCCTCTGGTATACCTTCCGTGATGCCCAGAACCGGTTTAGTTTTATTGATTTGTTCAAAAATCTCACCCATTTTCCCCTCGAGATGATGTCCGCTGTAGAAGATCACATCACCACTCGCAAGCTTTTGAATATCTCCTTGGGTGGCGTTATATAGATGCGGGTCCACTCCAGCCCCCATCAAACTCTCCACATCCACACGATCTCCACCTATGATCGATATAGGTTCAGCAATCTGACCTATGGTGGTTATGATTTTAATCTTATCTCCATCTACGGTGTTCCCACCTACAGTACTACATGCCGCTAATAGGACTGATAATCCTAACCCCATAATCAATCCTAATTTTATTTTCCTCATTTTTCTTTGCATGTTAACCTCCCCCTATCCAAATCTAAGTAGATCATGAATTTATACCGATTTAATTTCACCTTAGCTATAATTGTTTCCTTAAGGCAAAAATTATTGTTATATACAAAAATAATTCCAAATGGTCATTTTGTCAATATTTTTTTTGAATTAATGTAATTTTCACTTTGAAATAATTCGCTATATTATGTATATATTCTTTGTTTATCAAGGATTAATTGATTTATAATTAAAATATTTTTTATATGGTGAACTATATTTCATAAGGACAATATTCTTTCTACACAATAAAAAACGTTCGGTATGAATATATACCGAACGTCTTCTGTGGCACCATTAGCACTAAAAACCTGTTTATTTTATCGTTTTCACTCCCTGTGGCAAAGCAGCATCCAGTATCCACGTTTCTACTATTTGATTAAAAAAGTTAGGATTCGACATAGATATCCCATGACCAACATTAGGTATAATAATTCCAATACAATTTGAATTATTAATAACAATATCATTTGCTGATTTTTTCATTATTGCTTTTTCTCTTTCACCAACAGTAACTAATATCTTACCCTTTGCTTTATTAAAATCTTTGGGTATTTCAAATGACATATTTTCTTCTAATATTCTAATGAGGGTATCTGCTTTCATTAGAGAGCTTTCCTTATAATAAGTTTCAAAATTTTCTTTATCTACGTATAGCATTTTTGCTTGAAGCTTAGAAAATGTTCTATTCTTAATTAATGGAAATGCTAATTGGATAGCGGGTCTAATCCATTTTTTAGCCAATGGATTTGGTCTAACTAACGCACTATTTATGATTGCATAATGTATCAAATCTGGTTTCATACTTAACATTTGAACAGTTACTTGAGCTCCTAATGAAAATCCGATAACGCTTGTTTTTTTGCCATTTGCTATTTTTTCTATGAACTCAATTATCTTTTCTGCACTAAAGCTAATTGAAAAATTCTCGGAATGTTTACTTTCACCTTGTTCTGGCAAGTCTATTGCAACACAATGAAATTGAGAAAAGTATTGAATTTGTTTGTCCCACATCCAACTACTCACTCCACCACCGTGTAAAAATACAACTAATGAAGCATTCTTATCCCCATACTCCTGATAATGTAAAACCAAATATCACACCTCATCTTTCATCATTTTCCTATTATTTTATCCCAAATAAGTTGACCATTTACAGCATCAATGTAACGTAATCCTATACTTTGATCTGGGACGTCAGCTTTTGCCGATTTAGACTTATAGAGCAGCCGATATCCCGCTGGATCCTTTTCACAATCATCGGCCCATTCCAGAATAACGCTCACATGATCAGCGTATCGTTCAAATGCTTCTTCAGGTGTTATGATGTTACCTGGCAGACTAAACTGACTTAGATCTTGGATCATTTCATACGAGATTCCCTTGTAGGTCATAATTTCTCCTGTATATGTACTAATCGAGATAGTAACTCTTTCAAGATGAACAGCGATGCCCTTGATGTAGAGTGGTAGATAGAAAAACTCACGAAGACGTGGTTCTTCCTCCAGATCAATTTGATCCACCTCAAGTTGAAGATATGAATGGTAATCTGGAAAGAACTTCATGAGAAACCTCTTTGCTCTCTCCCAACACTGTGCCCGACTTAACAATGGATAACTATGCTCGTTCTTATCCGTACGATGGTATCCAGAAAGACGATTGGTTGATTTTTCAACATCGATCAAGAAGGATTTGCTAAAAATCCAATGTTTGTCTCCCCATTTGTGCTGGATATATGAATCAATTGATAAGTCATTACGATCCAACTTTTCAAGGTCTTTATCATCTTCACTATTTAACTTATACATGAATCTGATTCTCTCACCGTCATCCTTCTGTATCTTAAGCGTATATACCATTGTATCGATATCGAATAATCGCTCCAACTCCACGTTGTCCAACATGTCACCTTCAACAGTGTCATTATTCACATGAGTGGCTGGAAATATTGGATGACTTGAAGGCATTACATAATGTTCTTCTCCATAAAGATCTTCACCTGAAATTGCATCAATGAATCGATGTCCAAGAATAGGTTCATACACAAGCCTATACTCTGGTTCGCTAAATTCCACTTCGTATATAGATGGATAGATTAGAACGAATACCAGCTGCATATGTAAGTCGTCTAATATCCTTTTCTTAACGGACTCAGCTGAGACGATAGACAAAGACCATTCTGGCTTTTCCGCAATATTACAACTCGATTCCTCTAATCGATAGTAAATCACATTACAATAAGAGTCTAGCCAGAGGGTTCCGCCCGTATTAGGAAGCGGTAATCGCCCGACTTCCTCTCTATAGGTGATAACACGATCATCTCCTCTTTTCCCGAAATGAACCCATGTATATGATGCATGATCTGGAGCATATTGGTTCAGAAAACCATCAGCTTTCTCCTTGGCTTCTTCCAAGGTATAAGCATAACCATTCTCCATAACTGAATCTAACTTTGTTGATTTCTCAATTCTAAGACGAATCAATTGGGCCGTTTCCAAATCTAGTGAAATCTCAATACTATTATCGTCATCTTCTGGATCTTCCCAAATGAATGATCGTTCTTTTTCTATACCTTTAGGTGTATTGTCTTCTACCATCATTTGATAATGGTTAGGTATATCAACAATGGATTCCGCTGTTTTGCGTAGATATTCATGATCAATAATGTCCACCTATTTCCCCTTACCTTCCTCGCTAAAAAGACCCTTAAGTTTCTCAACGGTTTCAACTATATAGGTTGGCTTACAATCCAGTAATTCCTCACGACTGCCATACCCATATTCAACAGCGATCGAAACAACACCATTATTATTCGCACCTATAATGTCGTATTTGCGGTCACCAATCATCATTACATTCGTCTTTTCCAAGCTACTTTTATGAATGACATTTGAAATAATTTCACTCTTATCAGACCCTGTATCATCCAGATTACTGCCATAGACCTGTTGAAAATAGCGGTCCAAACCGAAGTGTTGTATGATCTTCTCCGCGTATTCTGTTGGTTTCGATGTTGCTACAAATAATGTTCGTTGCTGATTAACCAACATCTGAAGTAATTCCGGTATTCCTGGATAGACTACATTCTCAAACATACCCTGATCACCGTAATATTCTCTGTAATACCCAATGGCCTTCATACAATCTAATTCGGAGAAACCGTAAAACTCAGCAAATGAAAATGATAAAGGTGGACCAATAAAAGGCTCAAGAGTGTCTAAATTATTCTCAACAATATCAAATCTGGACAAAGCATATTGAACACCTTGAGTAATACCCATCTTCGGATCCGTAAGCGTACCATCTAAATCGAATAATACATTTTGAAATTGCATGGTTAACACCCTTTCATCTATATATAGACTTTATCTTTCACATATTAACATCTATTATATTCTAAATTTTAACTTAAACTATTAATTTATCATCTAATATCCAATCATTACCTTTCTTTCAACATATATTATTTGTGAAAGGGGGTTGAACTTGATGGATCAAACCAAACAAGTAAGTATATCTCAGCTTTACCCACGTCTGACAGTGTATTCTGAAGAGAATTATCGCGGCGCAAGGAGAATTTACACTGGGAATCTAGGTATTCGTAATCTCGAGAATATTCTAGATGGAATTGAAAGCCTCAGATTCTTCTCTACTAGTTCGAATGCAACCTTAGTTTTATTTACTGGAACGCGATTTCGCGGTAACTTCCGCATCCTGCGTGGGAATCAAAACATTGCAGATTTAGATGACTATCTCGCGGGACGTGATGTAGAATCACTCATATCTACGAATCAAAGATTAACTTTAGCCCAGATTCGAAACATACGAAATACAGGACAATTACCAAGTGGTTACCGTTTAATCTAATACGGATAATGGTATCCGTATTGCCTTCCAACATTTAAAAAAAGGCTACTGCAACGTCAATTTGACAGAGCAGTGGCCTTTTGGTGCCTGTAATGATTCTATTGCTTCTAAACATTGGTTTTAACTGCTTCTTTCAAAAATGTAAGATCTCTTTCTTTAATAAACTTACCCGCATAATTTCTAGGATGATCATTCTCTAATAGAACAATAGCCTCATCCAAACTTACCCATTTCAACACAAAACCTTTACTTCTCTCGTCTTTTGTTAAGCTAGGTTCTACTAATTCACCGATCATTTCAGTATTATAACAATTCGATATTTGAAAAAGACGATGATCTTTCCTATATTCCATGATCATCCCTATATCTCCAAGTACATTAACTTCAACACCTGCTTCTTCCATTAATTCTCGATGTAGGGCGCTCATATAATTTTCGCCTTCCTCAATTCCACCCCCAGGGAGTTTATGGTATTTATCCTTTGATACGTAGATGATGGCTACCTGCTCAGATGAATTAGAAACAATTGCTCTTGATGATTTTCTTACATTAAAAGTAATATCCATCAGATTCATTTCTTCACCCGTTATTTGAGTGTCATCTATCTCTCGAATTAATCTCATCAACTCTCGCCTCCGATTATAGTCTTTAACTCAATAGTGCCTTTCTCTTAAATACGATAATAACATCATTTGATTGTCCTTGAGTATTGCTCGTATCAAAACACGATACTAGCTCCCACCCATCAAAACCGTATTGATTCAAATCCTCTTCGAATTGTTCCTCATCTACTTTACCACCCAGAAATCCTACGGTTTTATACTTTATCGTTTTATATTCCCATTGATCCACAAATTCTACTCCTTTACAGAATATTATTAATTAACCAAGTTATCACTGATAAAGTTATCCATTTGACTCATATGATGTTGATCATGATCTATGAAATCACGTAAATATTGTAAAATATCAAATATTTTTCCATCCTCATCCACATAACATTCAGAAATCATTTCTTCGGGTATCATGACAATATGATTAATAATCTGTTCCCTATAATGGATGCTTTGTTCAACGATTGTCTGGATGCTTGTTTGCTTACCATATTCCTTCGCTGACTCGTTAAATTCGTCGAAATCCAAATGTTGAAGTGTTAACAACTCATTCTTATAAATTTTCTCAATCGCATCTTCGAAAAAGTACTTATCCCATAACATTATATGACTTACCAATTCACGTAATGACCATTTATCCTTTGCTATTTCTTTTTTCCATACATTTTCATCATATGTTTCAAGCTTCTTCACATAATTTAACCACTCACTGAATTGTTCTAACAATGTAATCTTACTAGTCATTATCAGGAATCACTCCTTTTAGTCAATCCTTTTACTATAGCTTTACATTTTATTATTCGTTAGATTTCTGTCCATTTCCTCTATTTATTATTCATTATAACAATCGAAGTGTTAATATACCGATTAATGACACAGCCATACCCGTTACTTCTAATCTACTAAATTTTACTTTCACAAATACCCGAGTATATAAAAGGATGAGGAGTACATTAATCGCCACTACGGCTGAGACTAGACTAGTTACTCCATGATCAAATGCATTAATAATAAATATCATTCCGAAGAAATTCGTCAGCCCGATCAACATCCCCCAGAAGAAAGTGCGTTTCTCAGTCCAACGACTTTTTTGAACTAGTTTGACATCAGTGCTCGGTTCTTTCTGATTACGTTGATTCTTCTGAATAAACCACCATACCGCAAAAAATAATGAACCAATTACAAACATGTAGGAAAGCGTTGGGAATAGATCCGCTTCTAATTTGGTAGAATATTTCCCAGCCATATCATTCATACCGAAGAATAGCATAGCTAATAGTCCCCATTGGGCACCTTGTAGATTTCCGATCCGCAGATCATTAGAATAACGTACTGTTAATATACCAACAACGATGAGGGCAAAAGCCAATAGCTGTCCTAAGGTTAATGTTTCTCCCCATAATATGTATGCCAGAACCACAACTACGACCGGTGGTAGTCCTGTTAGAATCGCAATAATGGAAGACTTACCTACAGTAAATCCTTGAAACATACATGCGTTAGCAATACATGAGAATGTCCCCATTAGTAGACCTGTTAGTGCACTCGTATTCCACTCTTGACCAAAGATAAAGCTAGCTGACACACTTGCAACCGCCCCCGTGAAAAAGACACCGAATAACATTAAATTACGATCCATTCCTTGCTGTGATGACCAATGATAAAAAATCCCCCTTAACCCAAAACAAAGGGCAGAAAGAGCAGCGAGTAACAACCACATGATAGATTAAGCTCCTTTAACTAGATGTCATTTTATAATAAACTTCTTACACCATCTTAGATCGTCCATTCATGAATAATCCCTTTAATACATAATAACCTATTTCAGTAATGTAGATCATGCAAAATATACATATGTTCAGGATGTATGTATATAAACAAAAAAGCCACAGAATCATCTCTGGGCTCGTAATTTCCTTTGATAATATTCCCCTTTTTAGGAAACAGCTTTACAGGTCGCATTGACTTGATTGGTTTTGCATGAATGACATACTCCTTGGAAATCAAGACGATGGTCAGAAACGGTAAAGCCAAATTCACGTTCAACCCGAACTTCTAACGGTAATAACCAATCTTCCAATATTTCCTGAACTGCTCCACATTCCGTACAAATCAAATGATGGTGGAAATGTGCTTGATTCTGACGGCGTAAGTCAAAGCGAGCGATACCATCACCGAAATTAACCTTCTCAACTACATGAAGATCTTTCAACAACTCCAATGTTCGATACACTGTTGCAATACCAATCTCAGGAATGTCTTTCTTAACTATCATATATATTTCTTCTGTCGTTAAATGATTATCTTCATTCTCTAACAGTACTTTTACAGTGGCTTCCCGTTGTGCTGTAAGTTTAAATCCTTTGGCAGTCAATTGTTTTCTGATCTCATCAATCCGTTCTTTAATCATAGATCAATGACACCTCCTTGAATTTTTATGAAAATGCTAATTAATCGCTTGTTTATAATTATTATTAATTAATAATAACCTAAAACTGACTATATTTCAAGTTGTAATTGATTTAAATATCAATCATACTTGAATTATAAATCAATGTATCGTAATATTACGTTATAACGAATTAATGAAGAGGTGAACAACACATTGGATAACAATTTCAAAGCATATAACGAAACTGCAGAGATATTGAAAGCATTAGCACATCCCGTTCGACTTTGTATCGTAAAGGGGCTTTTAGAGAAAGGAATCTGCAATGTGACTTACATGCAAGAATGCCTTGATCTGCCTCAATCGACAGTATCTCAACATTTACAGAAGTTACGTTCTGTGGGCATCGTGCAAACTGATCGTAACGGACTTGAAGTGAATTACAGCGTAGTTGATCCTAGAATTAAGATAATAATAGACACTTTTATTGGAGGAGATTTAAATCATGAGTAAGAAAGTTCTTATTATAGGTGGTGTTGCCGGTGGTGCTTCTGCTGCTGCAAGATTACGTCGCTTAGATGAAGATGCACATATCGTTATGTTTGAAAGAGATTCCTACATTTCCTTCGCCAATTGTGGACTCCCATACTATATCGGGGATTCAATCAAAGATCGTTCGAAATTATTAGTACAAACTCCTGAAGCAATGCATCAACGTTTCAATATTGACATTCGCATAAATAGTGAAGTGATTTCCATTCATCCAGATGAGAATAAGGTTACCGTACGAAGCCAGGAACGTGGCATTTATGAAGAAAGTTATGATCAACTTATTCTGTCACCTGGTGCTAAGCCGATACAACCCAACTTACCTGGCATTGAGAGTTCAAAAATATATAAAGTTCGCAATATTCCTGATACTGATCGAGTTAAACAAAAGGTTACCGAGCAAAAAGCAAATTCGGCAATTGTCATCGGCGGAGGATTTATCGGTGTAGAAATGGCCGAGAATTTAAAAGAAATTGGACTTGATGTCACTTTAATAGAAGCTGGGTCCCATATCCTTGCACCTTTTGATGCTGAGATGTCCAACATGTTAATGAAGGAACTTGAAGAGCATGGAGTAAATTTAGAGCTCTCCAACAGTGTTCAATCATTCACCGAAACAGAAGATCAGATTGAGGTACACTTAACTAATGGTCATATTCTATCCAGTGATATGGTGATATTAGCTATTGGCGTAACACCTGATACTAACTTTTTAAAGAATAGTGGGTTAGAGTTTGGACCCCGTGGCCATATTATTGTCAATGATAGATTAGAAACCAATCTTAACAATATTTATGCCGTTGGGGATGCTATTGAAGTTCATGATTATGTGAATGGCACCAAGACAGCTATTCCATTAGCCGGTCCTGCCAACAAACAAGGAAGAATCGCCGCAGATAATGTATCTGGATTAGACTCCATCTACAAAGGAACACAAGGGACTTCTATCATTAAAGTATTTGGCTTAACCGGAGCTACCACTGGGAATAACGAAAAAACATTGCAGCGTTTGAATATACCTTATCATGTCATATATGTTCATCCAAGCTCACATGCCTCTTACTACCCTGGAGCCACTCCTATTTCGATGAAGCTCTTATTTAACGACAAAGGCACCGTATTAGGAGCACAGGCTGTTGGATTTGATGGGGTAGATAAAAGAATTGACGATATCGCCACAGTCATCCATTTCCATGGAACAGTTACAGATCTAACTGAGCTTGAACTTGCTTATGCTCCACCTTATTCCTCTGCTAAAGATCCTGTCAACATGGCAGGCTACACAGCAGAGAATCTTTTACGGAATAGAACTTCCGTTTTTGTACCACAAGATTTAGAGACCCGTGATCTAGAGAATACCGTTCTAATCGATGTTCGTTCCCAAATTGAACACAATAATGGACATATCCCTGGTTCACATTTGATGTCAGTTGATGATCTACGCAATTCTTTACATCTACTTGATCCTAATAAGGAATTATGGGTTTACTGTCAGGTAGGGTTAAGAGGGTACACGGCTTCACGAATTTTGACGCAAAAAGGATTCAAGGTACGTAATCTCACTGGTGGTTACAAGACATATCAAATGGCTAACTACAAACCTACACCAAAAGTACATGTATCGACTGATCATAGCCTTACAAAAGCACTCGAGGAAATTGCTACCACTAACGATACAATAATTCACGCTGATCATCATCTCGATGCTTGTGGACTTTCCTGCCCTGGACCATTAATTCAGCTAAAATTAAAAATGGACCAGCTCAATCACGGTGAAGTTCTTCATGTAACTGCCTCTGATCCCGGCTTTTTTGAAGATGTGAAAGCATGGGCACAGATGTCCGGAAATCAAGTTCTTCAAGTGAACAGAACTACTAATGGGGTGATTGAATCTTATTTAAAGAAACAGGATAAAGTGTTGACAACAACTGGACAAGCTGCCCCGACTACATCTGATGGTACTTCGATGATCGTATTTAGTGGCGATCTTGATAAAGCGATAGCTTCCTTTATTATTGCTAACGGTGCAGCAGCAAGTGGTAAAAAAGTAACGATGTTCTTCACTTTCTGGGGCTTAAACATCATTCGTAAGCTTGATAAAGTGCAAGTCGATAAAAACTTCATTGGACGAATGTTTGGTATTATGATGCCTCGAGGTAGCAGTAAATTGTCTATGTCCAAAATGAATATGATGGGAATGGGTTCGAAGATGATTCGAGGGGTTATGAAAAAAAATAATGTCTCATCACTAGAAGAACTAATCCAATCTGCCCTTGATCAAGGGGTAGAGATTGTTGCCTGCCAGATGTCCATGGACATTATGGGAATAACACGCGAAGAATTAATTGATAACGTTCAAATCGGTGGTGTTGGCTACTACTTAGGAAAAGCTGATCAATCCGGTATTAATTTATTTATCTAAGTTTCTGCTACAGCATATGTTATTCAAAAAACAGCACTATCAGATTATTCGTCTGACAGTGCTGTTTTGACTTTCGATATTAAAACTAATCTAATAAAATCTCTTTATCAGCTTCTCTTAGAAATTTAAACAATTCTTTGATTTGCTTCTCTGTCACTCTTTCAGTCGACAATTCTGGTAATTGATCTTCCTTGAAGAAATTCACTTCAGATGTTTCCATGCCACCTGAGGCATCACCACCGATGATTTCACACAGAATATATACTTTATATACATGTAGTGCAGATGGTGGGTGATCATGAAATTTCGTATCCAATATTCCCAATAACCGAATAGTTCTAACATCATACCCTGATTCTTCTTTAATTTCCTTGATAACAACTTCGCGTGGTGAGAGCCCAATATCCGCCCATCCCCCCGGTAAAGCCCATGCTCCATCAAGACGTTCCCTCACAAGTAGAATTTCATCATTCTGAAACACAACTCCACGTACATCCACTTTAGGAGTAGCATAACCCTTCTCGCTTGCAAATATGGTTCTGATCTTCTCGACCTCGACATCCGTATATTCATTTAATATCGTTATGCTAAGATCCCTTAATTGTTCGAAACGTTCTAGATCATAGATATCCTTGGAATATGCTAGTCCATTCTGACTGATTGCCTGGATTTGTTTAGCCCATTCAAGCCATTTCAGATTCATGTCAACCATCCTTATCATTTTTGGTGTAGCTCATCTATTAACTCCTTCGAATCATTCTTCACATTGCCAACATCAGCGGAGACAGGATAAGCGAACATTTTACTTGCCTCATATGGACGTAGTAATTCTATTAGTGCCATCTCATTATGGTTGTCTCTGCTCAGCCATTGTGACTCATGGTCGCGATGTAAAATAGCAGGCATGCGATCATGTATATCTGCCATAAGGCTATTAGGAGATGTAGTGATAATGGAACAGGTACTAAGTTTCTTACCTTCGGGATCCATCCAAATATCGTACAAACCTGCCATAGAGAAGATATCACCATCGCGCATAACGATTCTCATAGGTTGTTTATTACTACCTGTCTTCTTCCATTCATAGAAGCCATCTGCTGGGATGATACAACGACGTTGGCTAACAAGGCGCTTAAACGATGCTTTCTCTAAGAGTGTCTCCGCTCGGGCATTAATCATTTTACTACCTATCTTCTGATCTTTCGCCCACGATGGGACCAACCCCCAACGAAGTTCGCCTAATCGATTCTCAGATCCATTATGTATGACAGCAGGAATAAATTGCATGGGAGCAACATTATATCTCGGGGCGTAGCGGGGCATGGTTGAATCCTTCGTGAGATATCTAACTAACAGCTCTTCCATAGAGACCGTTATCGTATAACGTCCACACATTTTTAACGCCCCCGAATGCTATAATAATAACACTACTATTCTTCCTACCATCCGTAACTTTCAAACCACATTTGATCATGGTTTTTGTTGATAGCTGTTCTTATATAAGAAATCATATTTTCCGGCATCTCATTCACTTTGAACCATGTAAGCTCCTCACATTTATGAGGTTCACAATTGCTAATTTCCCCGCTCCACGATTCAACTTTCAAGTAAAAATCTATCCATTCACTATCTGTATTTTTCCTATGCATAACCCCTACCAATTCCAGCTGAGAGGGCTCAATATCAACACCAGATTCCTCCTTAGCTTCTCGAATTGCAGCTTCGATGACTTCTTCATTCCCATCGATCCTTCCTGCAACAACACTCCACTTTCCATCTTCAAATCCAGTATTCTGCCGTTTAAGAAGCAATACCTCATTCTCATTACGATAAAATAATAAATGTACAGCTCCATAGAAAATAGGACTCTTCACGTGTTATCCCCCGATTCCTGACTCTTTCGATGACTACCCTTTATAAAGTTCTTGAACTTCCTGATACGCTTCATGCGTCCCTATATCATAAATATCGCCATCAGCGAAATAAGCCCTGATCTCTTTCCGAGTATGTAACCATTCAGGAAAATAACTAGGTGCATCTGGATTATGACCTTCTTGTAAATATTGATCGAACAAGGGCAGAGTATCTTGTCTATAGATATAGATAGCGAACACCCCAATATTCGTCTTAGGCACAATCGGTTTCTCCTCAAAAGATAAAACTCTCCGCTCGGTATCCAGCTCCACAACGCCCACTCTTTGCAGATCTTCTAGATTATCTAATGACTGAACTAAGATAGTATCTGCCAACTTCGCTTGGAAGAACCGAATATATCCCTTAAGATCAAATGTGAAGATATTATCTCCTGCTAACACGATCAGATCATCTTCGATCTGTTCCTGTTCAATGACGAAATGGATATCGCCTATTGCGCCTAATTTATCCTCCACAGAAGTTGTTCCATCATTAATAATACGAATTCTAGAATGACATTTTCTCGATCCAGACCAATCTACAAAAGCTTGAAAGAATTTATCATTACTTACGATAAAAATTTCGGTTATCTCATCTATTTCGTCTAATTGATCCATCATATAATCCAAAATGGTCTGTTTACCAATAGGCAATAATGATTTAGGTTTATCTCGCGTGATTGGATAGAGTCTTGTTGCGTAACCGGCAGCGAGTATTAATGCTTTCATCTGAATCTCCTTTCAAGCTTAAATAGTAATTTGATTGCTTGTTATACCAGAAATCCTCTTCTTTATAAAGCCACTCATCATCTACCGTTAATAACAAATTATTGGTTCGCTTGCGAACTTCATTTAATCGATCTAAATAATAGTCTAACTCATGTCCACGAATATGTGTACACCCCTCTTCTTCTAAATTTAAAGTATCTTATTCAACTTACTTCATTGATAGTATACTTACCAGAAAGAAGCCCAGACCACGTGTGAATTCCCCTTGGCAAAGGGTACACATAGCGGGTCTATGGGCTTCTATTATTTTGTTGCCATCTTAATTTATCAGCCTAAATACTGATGATACAAGTTTTTTGCCATAACAATATCATTCGTCCCGTGAACCAATACTCTACCATCTTGAAAAATAGCTAACCTATAATTCCCCGTATACAACGATACTAGGTATGGGTTGTGTTCCACTCGGTATCCTTGATGGGAGAAAACAGCTGTAAGTTCTTCTAAATTTCGCTTTATGGGTGCAGGTGGTCGAATTTGAACTGTATCTCTCCCACATAATACGACCGTTCTTGTATGCTTCAACTCTGAAAGGTAAGGATAAGTCGGCTTATCTCCACAGGAAAGGCAGCCTTCCCTCTTCATGCTATGTACATTAATGGAAGAGTGCTGATTATTCCACAGATCAAAGGAAGTAAGCCTACTACGTAAAGATGCTCGATCACCTACCAATAACTTTAAAGCTTCTGCCGTCTGATAAGCTACTACCATTTGTACTGCTGGACTAATAATTCCGACAGTGTCGCAGGTGGCTCCAGCTAATGGGACTGTTTCAAGTAAGCAGTTCAAACAAGGTGTCTCCCCGGGAATTATAGTATACGTGATGCCGTAGCTCCCAACGCATGCACCATAAATCCAAGGTATTCGTGTCTTTTGAGAGATATCGTTAATAAGTAACCGGGTATCAAAATTATCTGTTGCATCAACAATCACATCAACACCCAGAGTCATATCTTCTACCTCAAATGTAGTTAGATCCATCACATGAGCATTTACTACTACCGTTGAATTGATCTCCCCAAGCCTCCGCTGAGCTGCTATAGCTTTCGGTATTCGTAACTCCGCATCAGATTCACGATATAGTTGCTGCCGTTGTAGATTACTCCATTCAACATAATCGCGATCCACAATCGTGAGTTTACCTACACCTGCTCTTACGAGTGCCTCGGCATTCCCTGTTCCTAATGCCCCAGCACCGATAATAAGGACATGCTTCGTATTTAGCTTATGTTGTCCTACTTCTCCTATGGGTGCAAAAAGTTTTTGTCGTGAGTATCGCTCGTTCAAGTACTACTCCATCCTTCCATCGGGCTACTAGCAGAAGCATAACGCTTCTTCGGTATTCGTCCAGCTTCGAATCCTAGTCTACCAGCTTCAATTGCAAGTTTCATCGCCAAAGCCATCTTTATAGGATCCTGTGCTCCTGAAACAGCGGAATTTAGTAATACCGCATCAGCACCAAGCTCCATGGCGAATGCCGCATCCGATGGACTACCTATCCCAGCATCAACAATAACAGGGATCGCGGCTTGCTCTATAATAAAACTAAGATTTAATGGATTAATAATTCCCTGACCTGATCCGATTGGTGAAGCACCCGGCATGATAGCATGAACACCCAACTTCTCTAATCTCTTGGCTAACAACACATCATCAGATGTATAGGGAAGTACGATGAAACCTTCTTCTAATAGCATCTCAGAAGCTTTTAACGTCTCTAGTGGATCCGGCAACAAATTCTTAAAATCACCAATTACTTCAACCTTTATCATGTCACATAGACCCGATGCTTTCGCTAACTTAGCGATGCGTACAGCTTCCTCCGCCGTCCTAGCACCTGCTGTATTCGGAAGTAATGTGAATCGACTTACATCAAGCATTTCTAGGAAATTGGGCTGCGTCGCTTCAAATATATTCATCCGTCTAACCGCGAATGTTAAGATCTGCGCTTCCGACACAGCTACTGCTTCTTTTTGAATATCGAAGCTTGGAAACTTCCCTGTTCCTAATAGCAATCTTGAACTAAATTCATGAGTTCCTATCCTTAACAAATTAGCCACCCCCTACAAAATGTACGATCTCAATCCGGTCTCCATCTGACAAACCCGTTGTCTCATGATCTGATTTCTCCAGAATACGTTGGTTCCATTCCACAATAACGATCTTGCCCGCTAACTTGAATTCCTCCAATAATGCGTTAATTGTTATGCAGCTATCATTAACTTCAACCTGTTCACCATTCAAATACAGCTTCACAATGACATCACTTCCTCTTCAGACGGGTCATTCTGATGCCGATCCACTCTAAAGGATGCAAGTGAAAGTACCTGTTCTGACTTATCTTCTGCCCAATCTGCAACAAGCTTACCTGTAATTGGACTAAGTAGAATTCCTTTGCGATAATGACCTGTTGCTACATATAACCCCTTCAACTTTGGATGTTCACCTAAATAAGGTAACCCATCCATTGTCTGTGGACGTAACCCGCACCATGCCTGCTCCCATTCCGCATCGACAATATCTGGAAGAATACGTTTCGCTGCTTCTAATAACTTAGAAATCCCACCTATTGTAACTCTACGATCATAACTATGTTCAATCATAGTCGCTCCAACCACGATCCGTCCTCCCTTCTTCGGAACGAGATAACAACCGTCACTAAATATGGTCGATTGGATTAACTGTGAATGACTCAGTACAGAGAAACACTCCCCTTTGACCGGATAAATCGGACATGTTAGTCCAGCCTGTGCAAGTAGTGGACCGCTCCATGTTCCCGAAGCAACAACCACTTGATCAGCAAAAAGTTCTTCTTCACCTGTAACGACACCAGTAATTCGTCCCTGAGTATAAAGAAGCGATTTCACCTCTGTAAACTCATTTATTTGTGCTCCGAGCGCCGCCGCAGCTTTTGCATATGCATAACATAATTCTGGTGCATCCACATGACTATCTTCTTCTACAAACATAGCCCCCTGTATTTCAGAGGATATACCTGGCTCCTGTTGTCTTACTTGTTTTGCTGATAACCATTCCGCTCGTTCCCCCTCTTTCTTTTGAAAATCTAAGATACGTTGAACTTCTCCTACATCTGCCTCAGTCGCTGCCACACGTAACATTCCTTTACGCTTCAAGCCAATATCTATTCCGGTTAATTCTTTCAGATCCATTGCGAGCTGTGGAAATAATGCCCGGCTGGCACGCGCCATATCATACATAGGCCCAGCCTCAGTAATTTCCGCTTGCACTGCAAGCATTCCTGCTGCCGCATTCGATGCTTGGCTTCCTAGACGATCTCGTTCCAATAGAATAACTTTCATCCCTCTTGCTGACATATAATAAGCGATCGAACTTCCTATCACTCCCCCACCCACTATAATGACATCCGCTTTTCTCACCATGACGAATACCCTCCTAAAAGTTTTTGTGCATGTACATCTTGAGTAACCTCGAAAAACTAGCATCGGAAGCATTTGATTAAATGTCTAAAGCATCGCGGTAATTCTTCGCTGACTGTAATGGGTTGTCTGCAGCTGTAATTCCAGATAGGACTGCAATCCCTGCTGCTCCAGTTACCATAATCTGCTGCACATTTTCAGGTTTAATCCCACCAATCGCGATGACTGGAACACGCACTCTTTTTACAACTTCTTCTAATGCCTTCGTTCCTCTGGCTAGCTGTCCTGGCTTAGAATCTGTTGGGAATATATGTCCATATATTAGATAATCAGCCCCTTGATAACTCATCTGTTCTGCTTCTTGAACATCATGAACTGAACGTCCTATACGCATATTGGCGAAAGCATTTCTGACTGCCCACACCTCCAAGCTTTGGTAGTTTAACTGAACACCCCCTACGCCAGACGCGCATGCTACATCAACTCGGTCGTTAATAATCACTTTACTAAGAGGTACTCCACTCGTTCTTAAAGCCATCACTCCCTTCCATAACTCCAGTGCCTGACTCGTTTTCTCCCGCAAGTGAAAGGCTGTCACATAGGGATGAATAAGTGCCGCTACCCTTGCAAAGTGTTCTAACTCAGACTGACCATTCGAAATCACATGCAATTCTCGCACCCTCATTACACTCCCTTCCATTTTTTCTTCAGACACATTACTGAATTATCAGAAAAAACAAAAAGCCACCTTCAGCATAGAAGGCGGCCTAATATCAATAGTTCATAGAATGCAGACAAATAAATGTACACAAAGCTATCATAACTAAATCTTTCAAGCTCACTTCCCTACGCTGGTATAATCCAGATCAGGTTCAAAGGGTTTGGAATCAAACACATCCGTCTCAGCTAAATAGCACCCCTAGTGATCAATCGTATTCAATTGAATCCATATTAACACATAAATGGGAACAATGACATTCCCAATCTAACAAAACTTTATTACTTACTGTATATACAGGACGTTGCTGTTTGCAGTAGCAGATCATTCTCGGATCACGAACTTACCTACCTTATGTCCTAGTAGCACTAGCGGAAGTACAAATAGTCCTGTCGGTGCATATCGCAACACCTCTTGTAGGGTAACTAGATCTTCGTTGATCATTCTATAAAACAAATATCCCGAATAAGGTAAGATCATGATTAGCGCTGTCACTACTCCCGGAGTGTACGATTTCACAACCAAGGATTGTGCTACATGAGTAAATACATGGACCAACATCAGGGCATTACACCCAACGAATAGAACATAGTGATTCTGCTCAACTGCCCAATAAGTTATGGGTATAAAAACGATGAACTCCACGAAGACAGCAACCGCAAACTGAGATGATTTCACTTCTGACATGTTCTTGACTAATTTCCTCGCAATCATTGGTATGAACCTATTAATTCTAGGGAAGTTCTTCTTCATCCAGGATTCAACAAATATGATTTCTTCTAGATCATGGATCATAAATACCGCTAGAAATAACCACATCAAGGATTCTATCGACAGGAAAGAGTCAGTTAAACCCATTGCAAATCATCTCCTGATCCTTTGACTTCCTTGCGTTAACCTTCTGCCCATTCTTTAAAAAGGTGGATCATTTCTTCTAAATTTCTTAATCCGCCCGCACCTTCAAACTGTCCATCTTTGATCCAGCATCTTACCCAATCATGATCATCCCGATCTATAATGATCTCATTTAATTCCTTCCCCGCTAATTCAGTCTCAAGTATTGGTACCGTTACTCTCCACCCAGGGGTATCGATCGATTCGATCTTTATTACATGAATATGCTCCCATGCATCATCACAATGACTCTCGTACCAATCTTCTAACCACTTCAAATCACTCATCTACCTCATCCTTCTTCCTTGTTAGTTATCAAATAGCTGTTTCATATGTTGACTTAAAGGTTCATTATCTGAGAATAAATCAGGATCCTCGCGGAGCATTTCTGTCAGAATGTCAGTCATCTTGACCGTGTCACATATTCGTACAACCGCATCGCCTAATTCACCAAAAACCAACGCACCGTGTTTCACCATTACATCCTCGACCTTCCAGAAATACTCTGACCAAGCTTGTCCACAATGTCTGCGAGACGGTACTTCAATAATCGTTCCGTCACCTAGAATAGTCTGTAACTTCTCATGGTGTTCAGTCATGCGACCTGGAATATCAAGCCATTCCTCTACTCCATGCATAAAGGTATTTCTTCGTAAATCCACGCCAATTAACAGAATAGTTGCTTGATGATCTAACAACTTACCCCAAGCTGATCCTCTAGCACAAGGTGTATCAAAGGCTTCATCACCTTTTGTGAACCAGTCTGCATCTTGCCCTTTCGCTGCTACCGAATGTGTAGGATGCCAAGAGCGAATTACTCCATGTCGTTTACGGAATAACTCAGGTAATATCCCAATGCACGAAGGTGATTGCTCCACATAAAATTTAGGATTGTTCTCATTGATATTAGCCCAGGTATGCGTAGGAAGTACAAGAAGTCCGTCCTTCATATATTCTTCTAACACGTCAAGGACAGTATTTGCCCCACCTTCTACCTCTCCCAGACTTTTCATGGAAGAGTGAACTAAGACGACACTTTGTTGATTAATTCTCATTTGTTGCAATTGTTCTAAAAGACTGGTGTGTGTATGCATGATATTATATCTCCTTAAAAGCATCGTGAATTTGTAATTTAGTACGACTCAACTTATACATTATATTATTAAAATTTGAGAGTCTCTTTAAATTATTCAACAATGTCAGCTTGATCCCTTCAAAGAATATAAAAACCATGGTATAGGAAAGCCTCGTACCCCATAGCTTTTAAATTCAGCTTACTTTACTATTAATTTCACGAAATGGTTTCTTTCGCTTATTCTTGCCTATAGCATCCATATACAATCGAGTCTCAGCAACAACAACACCAGAATGGCCTAATAAAGCAATCAAGTTAGGGAATGCCATCAATGCATTAACAATATCTGCAATTAACCAAATGGCATCCAACTTAATAAATGATCTTGCCCAAGAAGGCAGTTAGGTAGTCGAAGTAATTGAAGTAAATCCAAACGAATCGTCAACCAAATTCCTATTCCCATGACTAGAATAAGTAGAGGTGCTCCTAAAAAATAATAAAAACAAAAAAGAGTCAAATCATCTGATTTTGACCCTTGGAGAGATACAGGATATAGGATAACACAGCTATCTCTCGAACTAGTGAAACTATTCACACAAGCAGAAACGGCTAATTTTTATCATTATACATACTTGCCCTACCAATTCACAAGTGAACAATCTGTGCAATCACTTAGTAAACCCATCTAAAGCATGCCGTAGTGCTACTAGTGGATGGCTCCATAACATGCGTGGTCCAGCATATTTCATCACGGCTTTAATTTGTTGGCGTCGGTCTGGCTTATAACAATGAACTGGACATTTCTCACATGTCGTTTTACCCTCACCAAATTTACAAAGGGCCAGTCGCAAGTGGGAGTATTGAAAAAGATCTTTACAATCAGCGCACAATTCACCTGGTCCCATCTCAACACTCTCATTCCGAATATGCCCTTGTCCCATACAATACATTTGAATCATAATAGCCACAGTAGCTTTCTCTCGAAGAATACGTGGACCATTATTCCCTTGGGGCTTCGTTCGCGTCTGATCAGCCGATGTTTCTGACATGATTATTTACCTCTCTTTCATACAACTATACTATTATACTTCCTATTTCAATAGCCAATCTATTAACAATATCTCACTTTAACCGATATTCTCATTCAACTCCGCATAGGGTTTGCCGATTCGAACTGGTAACTTAAATGCAAAAAAGGTGATCCCTTGGGACCACCATATCTTTATTCTAAGTTAGCGTGATTTCCGTACATAGCCTGACCATTCAAAGACTGTATCTCCATCAGGCGTAAAACAACCGCATCGCATATGAGTAATAGCATCTGCTCAAAAAGTGATCCCATGGGTTGAATCGTGACTGCCTCATGGTGCAACTGATCCTTAGACGCACCAGGCATTGTAACGATAATATTAGAAAGCTTGCTTACCGTAGATACAGGAGATAAAGTCATCACGGCCACACACGCCTCCAAGCTTTGTGCCTTCTCTGCCATTGGAATAAGTGACTTCGTCTCACCTGAACCTGATCCAATAATAAGAAGATCTCCCTTAGCAAGGCTCCTCGTAACAGTCTCTCCGACAACGTATACATCTTTGCCAAGGTGCATCAGTCGCATCGCAAAGGCACGCATCATAAGTCCAGAGCGTCCTACCCCGGCTACGAATATTCTCTTTGCTTCACCTATTTGCTCAACAAGTAGCTCCAACTGCTGATCTACGAGTTGATCAGCAGAGTTATTCAACTCGTCCAATACCGTAACAACGTATCGTTTCGTTTGCATTATCGTTATTAACCTTGGGTAATTAGTCGCTTCATCTCAGAAGCAGCTGAACTCATATTGGTTTCCCCTGTAATACCCCCGCCAACAATAACAAGATCTGGATTAACTGCAATAACTTCCGGTAAAGTGCTGAGTTTAATACCACCCGCAACAGCTACTTTTGCATTTTTTACAACCGCTTTGATCGTCCGGAGATCTTCAAAGGAATTTTGTCCTTCTGCTTGAAGATCATAGCCCGTATGAACGCAAATGTAATCGACGCCTAAAGCATCAACCTCTGCTGCACGCACAGCTAGATTCTTCACGGCAATCATATCGACCAATATTTGCTTACCATGTTTTTTGGCTTCCTCAACTGCACCCTTAATACTAGCATCCTCTGCTACTCCAAGAATTGTGACGATATCTGCACCAGCCTCAACTGCTTTCATAACTTCATATCCACCTGCATCCATAATTTTTAAGTCTGCAAGTACTGTCATATTAGGAAAGGCTTCTTTAAGAGCTTTTACCGCGTGTAATCCTTCATTAATAACGATCGGTGTACCAATTTCAACAATATCAACAAAAGACTCGACTTGTTTCACAACTTCAATAGCTCCTGGAATATCGACAAGGTCTAACGCTAATTGTAATTTCATATGTCATTCGCTCCTCTAAAATGTTCTAGACTTAACAATCCTTATTCTAGCCACACTTTATCAATAATAAAAGTACGCACTTTTATGTAACGTAGTTACCAAATGGGTACTACGAAGAGCAATTTGATTCTAATTTAGTGTTAGTGTTCAAGCCTTTCCTGATGCTTCTCACCCCAGCTCGATAGGGTATTAAGCAACTCCTTGACCGTTTGCCCATACTCCGTTAAAGAATACTCTACTTTTGGAGGTACTTGTGAATACGCTTTACGAATGATGATCTCGTCATCTTCTAGCTCCCTTAATTGTTGTGTTAACATTTTTTGCGTAATAGGCATCTCCCGCTTCAACTCACCAAATCGATGCGTCCCCTCTGTCAAGTGACAAAGTATAACCGGCTTCCACTTTCCCCCTATAACTTTCAAAGTTAGCTCAACTGTTTCTTTAAAATGCTTGTCTCCCAATTCCAATGCCCCTTCCATGTAATATGGTTACTTACGATGATAAGGTAAAATGACTAATACTCACACTTCCCTGTAAGACTAGATATATAGAGTGAATCCCCTCTAAACCCTCCTCCACATCACAGGTAACCGTTGACCATTCACCACGATGACTAGGTAAGATCGTACAATGACCTACTTGCGTTCCCTCAGGGCTCCCCAATCGTAACTCCACTTTCCCACCTGCTATTCCTCCTGATACACGCATTTCAAGGGAATCTACAGTCTTCTTAAATTCAACATCGTGATAAACAACCCATCCTTGATCGTTCACTGCTCTTACTCCCGTGCGACCTTCCAAACATTCATCTAAGATAACATCTTGATAATCATCATAGTTCTCAGCATAAGTCATCCCCGTCAAATCACGATGTGGAATGGCCTCTCCAGTAACTTGAACAGTAGTGTCCAAACGAATATCTTCCGAAGAACTTCCTACTAACAATTGATATCCGCCCGACTCCACGCAGAAACGGTCCCTTGTTACATCCCAAATCGCTAGTTCAGATACTAGAATTTGGAAGCTTACTTTCTTTTTTTGACCTGGTTCAAGATTAATTCGTCTAAATGCTTTCAATTGCTTGATAGGGGTCTTCACTCGAGATTGAAGGGCCTTAACATATAATTGTACTACTTCATCACTGACCATGTCTCCCGTATTCGTTACTTCCATCTCGAGTTGGATTGTCTCAGAGTCATGGTAAGAGGACTTGGCTACTATCATATTATTATAGTTGAACTCGCTATACGTCAGCCCATAACCAAATGGATAGAGCGGTTTACCATCGAAATACATATAGGTACGATTTGTTTTAATGATATCGTAATCTAAGAAGTCAGTTAGTTGTGCTTCATTTTGGTACCAGGTCATATTTAAGCGTCCAGCAGGGCTATAATCACCGAATAGAACATCTGCAATAGCATTTCCTAGCTCTTGTCCTCCATGAGATGAATATATAATCGCTGGTGCTATCTCAGCTATCTCTCCTAGAGCATAAGGATAACTTCCTACAATAACAACTACAGTACGAGGATTAACTTTGCAGACTTCTTTAATTAACTCAACTTGGGCTGGAGGTAACTCAATCCCAGGACGATCCACTTCCTCTTTTCCATTCACAAAAGGGCTATTTCCAACAAATACTACGGCTACCTCATTCTCACGTGCCGCTTTAATGGCTTCTGCAAGACCATCGGATACCACTTCCTTCGTGAAGTTTGTATCATGTAATGATTCCTTATCTTCACTACCACGTAGTACAGTTGCTCCATATTCATCTGTTGAAAGTCTAATCGGATGTCCATTCCACGTCTTCATACTTACATACTCATCATCTTGTGAAGAGATATCCATCACTTCTTTCACGAACCAACCCCATACTCGTTCAGCTGAAGCATGAAGGGTCAACTCATCATTAGCCGTGACATATAATCCGTTAGCAATGGATTGTAAGGTGTGACTACCATACCCCCAGTCGGTATGCTTAAATAATGCACGCTTGTCATTCCCACCATCTGGTTGAGGCATTAGAGGTGCTGTAGTTTCTTTACCGGCAACGACATACCAACCGCTTCCTACTGTCTTGAGCTTGATCACATCATCACCACTATGATAGCTAACGTGTCGACCAGAACCCTCTAATTTCTTGGAAATCCCCGCAAATGGTGTAACCGAGTATGGAAGTGTCCCACTATACCAATCTGTATATACAATATCCCCAAGAGGACCAATGACTGCAACACTCTCCGTATTTTTTAGAGATAAGGGTAATAATCCTCCCTCATTCCTCAATAGAACTATCGATTCCTGCGCGGCCTTGTGCGACAGTTTACTATGCTCTGGTGACATCAATGCTGAACTTGGAATCGCTGCGTATGGGTTATTCTCTGAAGGATCAAATTGTCCAAGTTTAAACCGCACATGAAAAATATTACGGATCGCATGATTTAAATCTTGTTCATCAATTAAACCACGATCAAGAGCTTCTCTCGTCGCATCTATGACTAAGTCCTGTTCATCTGTCAGACAGTCTACTCCTGCTTTCAGGGCTCCTGCTACGGACTCTGCATGGGTCTTATGATACTTATGGTACTCGACCGTCTGAGACAAATCCCCACCATCACATACAATGAATCCTGGCATTTTCCATTCACCCTTAACGAACTGGTTAACATAAGGGCTCTCAATAGCTGGCGTTCCATTAATTGAATTGTAGGCAGTCATCATAGAATAAGCCCCACCTTCAACAAAAGGCATTTCAAATGCTTTCAAATAATATTCATGCATGTTCCGTGGATCAATGCTAGATGAGAAAGTTAAACGATCTACCTCATTATTATTAGCAAAAAAATGCTTCAAGGTCGCGACCATTTTAAGATAGAACGGATGATCTCCTTGCATACCTTGGATTAATGATGAGGTTAATTTACCTGTCAGATGCGGATCTTCTCCGTATGCCTCTTCTGTTCGTCCCCAACGTGGATCTCTCTCCATATCTACTGTGGGAGCCCATAAGGTTAAGCCATGATGCGTAGGATCATTCTGATAGAAGACTCTAGCTTCATCACCAACAGCAGAACCGATCTGCTTCATCAATTCTGGATTCCAAGTACATGCTAGCCCTATAGGCTGTGGGAACACGGTTGCTTCCCCTTTCCAAGCTACACCGTGAGCAGCCTCTCCACCAACACAATAAGCAGGGACACCCAATCGATCAACTGCTGCCTGTCTCGTCGGAATTAAGCTGATTTTCTCCTCTATCGTAAGATGTGAGATGAGATCCTGAATGCGTTCTTCCAAAGGCAAACTATGATTCCAGAATGCGAATTCTTTAAATGTTTGTTCCATATTAACATCTCCTACATAGCATATTAGATTAACGAATGAAATGACTCCATTGCCTTCTCTTTGAAATAAGCTGCATCTTCATGCATTTCAACTTGGATCTCATGAATATATAGAAAAGCAAACATCCATAACATCTCATATGCTTCTCTTCGTGTAATCGCTTTCGAATTATTGTCTAGTTCGCTACCGTAACCTTTCATGATCTGCGGGTCATTCTTAAATAAGATGGCATCAAACTCTCGGTCAGCGAACATCACCTTATCTGCATCGATAATAGCTGCAATATAAGGAATACCTGCAAGATCTCTTTGTACCAATACATTCGGATCCCATAAATCATTGTGGACAAGCGATGGAACAGTTATTTCATCAAATAACGTAGAATGCGTTACGAAATAGTCTTGAAACCTATCAATTACTGTTAATTCTAGTAAGTTATACTCACGGCAGAGCGCTGCAATTTCTCTAGAGAAATCAATCAATACTTTACCCCATGAAGTTGACCCCTTCACAGAGCCATCAGCTTGAGGAAATCCAAAAGTATCCGCAGATATATCATGCATCTGACGTAAATATTTTCCGAGTTCCACCTGCAATTCCTTATACTCTTCAGACGTAATAGAGGGATCGTTCAATTGAATACTTTCAATGAATGATATTAACATATATGGGCGGTCAATAATCGACCCAGAACCATCATAACGCACAACCTCTGTACAAGGAATTCCAGCTTGAGCCATCAACTCATAAGTGTAAGGCTCAACAGCCATGATATTCTTTTCAAAAGAAAGCAGATGCTCCTTATTTCCTGGAGCTATACGGAGAATAAGCTTCTGAACTGGTGAAGTACATTCCACATAATATGTTGTATTAAATGCTCCACCTTTCATGTGAGAAATCTGCTTCACTTCTGTCTCAGGACCATAGGTATCCATCATGACGGCACGAATTTGATCATCAGTTACACTCTTAAATAATTTATACATTTCCACATAAGCACCTCCTACTTTTAATAGAAAAAACCGAGTCCATCAGACGTATAGGTTTAGGATTAATCTAAGATCCTACCCTATAAACGTCTTGCCGACTCGGTTCTAATAAATTGTCAAACACCTATATTCATGAACTTAAGCTAAAGTGATTTTCACAGAAGTTGCACCTGCTGCTGGTGTAATTACGACACCATCAACACCTGCTTCTGACTTACCGCCATCAACAGAAGCCACTTCGTTAATTCCTCTAAGTACAACGGACCAAGCTTTACCTACGCCACTTGTTGATACTTCAATAACGGAACCAGAACGTGTAGCTGTAACATCAAGTTCTTTCACCGCTTGCAAGTTAACAACTTCAGCATGTGCAGTTGCACCATCAGCCAATTGGAACACATGCAAGCTAACGCCATCAGCGAAATCATAATCTGTTTTGTTATCTTGTTGACCCACGGCAAGGATCGTATTGGATTTAACCATCATTGGTAATGTCATGAAGTCATGGTTCTCACTGTACCAACGATTACCTTCAAGAACCGTTCCTGTAAGATAGTTCGTCCAAGTACCTTCAGGAAGGTAATACTTCACATCGCCTTCTTTATTGAAGATTGGGGCAACTAGGATAGAATCACCGAACATGTATTGTGTATCTAATGGAGCACATGTTGGATCTTCTGGATATTCTAGCATCATCGCTCTCATCATCGGAAGGCCCTTCACAGTAGACTCTACTGCAGAATTAAATAGGTAAGGCATCAATCTGCATTTCAACTTCGTGAATTCACGAACGACATCAACTGCTTCATCTCCGAACAACCAAGGTACCCGGTACGAAGTACTTCCGTGTAGACGGCTGTGGGAAGACAATAGACCGAATTGTACCCAACGTTTGTATACGTCTGGTGCAGCTGTCATTTCGAAACCACTAATATCGTGACTCCAGAATCCGAAACCAGATAGACCTAGTGATAATCCGCCACGAACGGTTTCTGCCATGGATTCATAACTTGCGGAACAATCTCCTCCCCAGTGTACTGGGAATTGTTGTCCACCAACTGTTGCAGAACGTGCGAACAGTGCAGCTTCCCCTTTACCAACGGTTTCTTCCAACACTTCAAATACAGCTTTGTTGTATAGGAACGTATAGTAGTTGTGCATTTTAACTGGATCAGATCCATCATAGTAGACTACATCTGTTGGAATTCTTTCGCCAAAGTCTGTTTTAAAGCTATCTACTCCTTGGCCAACTAGTGTCTTCAACTTGTCTTTATACCACTTAACTGCAGCTGGATTGGTGAAATCAACAAGCGCCATACCTGCTTGCCATTTATCCCATTGCCATACGCTACCGTCAGCTGTCTTAACCAAATATCCATGTTCCATACCTTCATCAAACAAGTGAGATTTCTCAGCAATATAAGGGTTAATCCATGCACAAATTTTAAGACCTTTATCTTTCAAGCGTCTTAGCATACCTTCTGGATCAGGGAACATATCTTTATCCCACTCGAAATCACACCATTGGTATTCTTTCATCCAGAAACAGTCAAAGTGGAATACAGACAACGGAATATCGCGTTCTGCCATACCATCGATGAAATGATTAACCGTAGTTTCATCATAATCTGTTGTGAATGATGTTGTAAGCCATAGACCAAATGTCCATGCTGGTGGAAGTGCTGGTTTACCTGTTAGTTTTGTATAATTATTTAATACTTCTTTTGGAGTACCACCACCAATGATGAAGTATTCAAGTGACTCACCTTCAACACTGAACTGTACGCGTGATACATTCTCAGAAGCGATCTCGTAAGATACTCTCTCAGGATGGTTAACGAACACTCCATAACCTTTATTCGAAAGATAGAAAGGAATGTTCTTGTAGGATTGTTCGGAGCTTGTACCCCCATCTTCATTCCACATATCCACGATTTGACCATTCTTCACAAACGGTGTGAAGCGTTCTCCAAGACCGTAAATATATTCACCAACACCTAGATCAAGTTGTTCCCGGTAAAAAGCTGTCTTGTTAGGATCTTTAATGTAAGCTGGTGCTCTCCAACCACTACCTGTCATACGTTTGCCTGCGAAGTTGAAATCGATATTCCATCCTTCTTTTCTGTTCACTTTAACGCTTAAACTTCCGCTTGTAAGTTCGGCCACTTCTTCGTCAATCGCGATTTGAACATCGGTTTGTTCAGTATACAATTCAAACTCAGGGTTTTTCTTTACTTTACCTTTATGATGATTAAGTTGAACACGAATAACATCTGGCATTGGAGAGCTATAAGTAGCTTTCAACAATGTACCATTCAGTGTGTCACCTTTTGTTTCAATCTTTTTCGTTGCTGCATATACGGTCATTGAATCACCGTTTAGTGTAATGTCACGAATATCTGCGGGATTCTGAACTTCATATCCTTCGCGAATTTGCCAATAACCATCTGTAAATTTCATGTATCTTACCTCCTATGGTTTATACTATAATAATATTGATATAAAACAATCATTTCTTACGTTATTTTGACCAAATGTATCAATATATTGATATCTCACTCTAAATCTACAAGTAAATATCCTAAAGGTGGAATCGAATATCATGAATCGTGACTTATTAAAAGAAAATCGGGTGCATGGTAACCCTATGTACCCTGTTAGCATCTACCCTAATGTGGAACAATTAAATGGCCAAAGTATCTTAGATTGCCACTGGCATGATGAAATGGAGTTCATTGTTGTAAGACAAGGTAGCGCAACGTTCCAAATAAACATGTCCTATTACGAAGTAAATGCAGGTGAAGCCATTTTTGTAAACAGCGGTGAACTTCATGCAGGATATGTAGAAAGGGACCACGGGGTCCCCTGTATTTTCTCAGCAGTTGTATTCAGCCCTGACTTACTCCTTAGCCACGCCTTTGATATTGTGCAGGAGAAATTCATCGATCCATTACTTAAGAAGCAATTACTTCCTCCTCCTCATATCAAAAGAACAGAGTCATGGGAAATTGACATTCTACATTACCTCGACATCATTCTTACAGAGAACGAAAACAAAGCACCAACATGTGAGCTTACGACCAAAGCGCATCTTTATTTAATATTGGCTAATATGGCCAATCACATGCAACAATCAACGAGAAGTAACCCGAATCCGATTGGAAGTCATGAGAAGGTTGAACGAATCAAGATCGTACTGAACTACATTCATGATCATTATCCTGAATCCCTTAAGCTAAAAGACCTTGCTTCAGAAATTAATATGAGCGAAGGTCACTTCTGTCGTTTCTTTAAACAAATGGTACAGAAAACCCCGATTGATTATATGAACAATTACCGTATACAGAAAGCCTGTAAACTACTTGAGAACAGTGACAAGAAAATCGTAGATATCGCCATGGATGTTGGCTTTGATAATCTAAGTTATTTCATCACGGTATTTAAGAATCACAAAAATTGCACTCCATCTGCTTACAAGAAGCAATTCTATGAAGGTTTAAATATTCAAGCAGAAGGAACAGACATTCTGACAATCCACCGGATGTAACTACTAATATAATTACACCAAACTGTATTTCTCTGAATCTATATCTGTAATGAAATGACTCGCTTCTCCCAAACTGTATATATGGAGGAGATGCATCGCCCGTGTACAGACGGTATAGAACAACTTTCGTTCACTTTCACGAGCGTATATTTCATTGGATCCGTTATAAATAATAACCGCATCGAACTCAACACCTTTCGCTAAGTAAGATGGAATAACCAAAGTCCCTTTTACAAAAGATGGTGTAGTCTTAGTAACCTTTTTCAGCGTTAAATGATCCTTAAGATCAGCATATACTTGTTCAGTCTCCTCCAGAGTCTTACAAATAATTGCTGTATGTTCATATCCTGCGGCATTTAATTGATTAATATCTTCAATGATCTTCTGATGGATCCCTTGGATATCGATGTCAACGATAATCAACGGTTTTTCGCCTTGGCGATTAAAAGGGACGATATCCTCTCCACCTGGCATCATACTGCGCGTAAAGTCTACAATTTCATATGTTGAACGATAACTTCTATTTAAATGAATCACTTCTGTATCTTGTGGCCCATATAACTGTTGAAGTGCTTCCATACTGCTCAGAACAGATGCATGGGCATAAATCCCTTGATTTAAGTCTCCTAATGCTGTCATGCGAGCGCGCGGAAATAACTGTTTGATATATTCAAGCTGAAATGGGGAATAATCCTGCACTTCGTCAATGAATACGTGGCGTATCACATTATTACTTTGGAATCCTTGAACTAACTCCTGTAAGTATAAATACGGAGTGGAATCTTCATAAGATAGCTTTCCATTCTTCAAGTCGTTTAACGTACTCTCACTAATTTCATCCCAGTAATGGGGCAATTCGTTATTTCCACTGATGGATTTATGAAGTTCTTTATTCCCAAATAATTGACGATATAACCCTTTAGCATCTACGAACCGTTTACGTTTAATCCATTTGCGAACCGGCTTCAACCATTCATTAACAATCATTCGTGCTAAGAGATTGCGCTCACTCTCATAATCATCAAAGCTATCCTTCTTCGCATGCTGTTTACGGCGAACATGCGTATACGCCTTCTGATATTCGTCCTGCCCTAATAGATCAATCTGATTGTCTACCCATGGCGCCTCTCGTTCCTTCCGAGCGAATAATGTAAGTTCCTTCAGCATCCATTCACGCATCAACTCAATTCGATTGGCCATTCTAACGCCAGGTTCAAAGCTGTAGAACTTATCACTCATCTGTTCTGAAGATAATATCAATCTGCCTTGGAAGCGAATAGGTCTGAACATCATTCCTTGTGTCTCTAAGTATTCCTTATAGCGTAGCATAACCTCTAAGTAAGCAGGAGAAGATTTATAATTAATCGCTGCTCGTTTTATATCAAGAGGGTGACCTTCAGCTGTCTTCAATAAAGATTCCATTTGCGTGAATAAATCTTCAAGTTCGAAATCTTTTGCTAAACGATAATCTAAATACGCCTGAAAGGTTGTTTGTTGCATATTCTCCTCACCTAGTTCAGGAAGAACAGATGATACGTAACTGTTGAACAACGGATTAGGTGAAAATAGAATGACTTGGTCAGCCTTCAAAGTTTCGCGATATTTGTATAATAGATAGGCTACACGCTGAAGAGCAGCGGATGTTTTACCACTTCCCGCCGAACCTTGAACAACTAACATCCGGCTCTTATCGTTACGAATAACAGCATTCTGCTCCCTCTGAATCGTAGCAACGATACTCTTCATATGATTATCTGCACTGTGACTTAATACCTGTTGTAGTAACTCATCACCAATGGTAACACCTGTATCGAATAAAACATCTATCGTCGCATTCCGAATTACAAATTGCCGCTTCAACTTCATTTCACCACGGATTTCTCCCATAGGAGTATCATAACTAGCAGGTCCGGGTGCACCATCATAATATAAGCTTGATACGGGCGCACGCCAGTCGTAAACAAGAAATGTCTCATCATCGTCATCGAGAAATGAGGCAATACCTAGATATATTCTGTCATTCTGATTCGAATCTGTCTCTTCAAAGTCGATCCGACCGAAATAGGGAGAATTCACTAATAATTTCATTTTTTTCAATGATTCTGAAGATTGAAGATGACTTCGTTCGCGTTCAGATAATACTTGAGATTGTTGCCGAAGGCTGGTAGAAGTTTCACCCAAGTCATCAGAACTACTAAAATTCACTCTTACTTCATCCCAGAAATCCTTACGCAAATCAACTACATCTCCGCGTACCGTTCCCACTTCTCTTTGAAGTTTCTGAATTCGATTAGCAATTTTTGTAGTAACTTCCGTTACACGTTGCTGCTCATTATGCCATTCCTGATCACTCGCGCTCATGAATGTTTCATCCCCTAACTTTGTTTGACAATAATATTGTGATATGTTATACTACGATAGTAATAGTATGTAATTTTTATTTTATTGTTTGCATGACATAAACTATTGTAACAAGCTATGGCAGAGAAATCAAGAAATCTAATATTCAAACGGATATCACTTTTTATAAATGATATCCGTTTTTTGTGACTTCACTGATTTTCAACTACTTCATTAAATAAAGGTATAATTTCAATCCCGTCTGCTGATATACGCACCAGTCCTTTATCCGATAAGCGAATTTCAGGGATAACGACTAAACATAAAAGAGACAAGGTCATGAATACATTATTGAGAGTACAACCTGCCTTTAACAATGCTTGACTGATCGCTTCTGATTGAAGAGCAACCTTCTCAAATGGCTCAGGGGACATCAATCCACCTACTGGAAGTGGAAATACAGTGGTCTCTTCTTCAGTCACCATGACTACACCACCTTGCATGTCCACAGCCATGTTCCCTGCCTTCGCCATAAGTACATCATTATTCCCTATCACCGTTAAATTATGACTATCATGTGCTACTGTCATAGCAATGGCTGCCGGAATTTTTAACCCAACACCCATTAGTATCCCTAGTGCGTGACCACCGTTTATTCCATGACGTTCAAAAACAGCCATTTTGCAAAGATTATCAGAATCATTCAGATTAACATGATGATTTTCTACCTTAACTATTGTATTTTGTTCACGGGTATCCACATGATTCTCTACGACTTCGATTGCTTTAGCACCAATCACTCCATCAGCTATTGGAGCCACAATCTTGAAATCATCTTCAACAAGTTGACGTCCAATATGAACAGTCTTAAACGCTTCCTCAGGAATTTGGTATCCAGTCCATGTCGCAGTCATTTGACCATTCTTAGCTACGACTTGACCCGCAGCAATGGTCATCACAACATCTACATCAGATAGATTTCCATCTAACAAGATGATATCTGCACAAGAACCTGGAGTTATTGATCCAATATCTCTTGATACACCAAATCTTTCAGCCGTATTAATAGTAGCCATTTGGAAGGCAGTAACTGGCTTCACCCCTTGAGCAATCGCATGTCGTACTACAAAATTGATATGGCCTTCTCTTAGTAATGATTCAGAACTCCGATCATCTGTTACCAGCATCATACGTCTCGTGTCAATTCCATCTTCAGTATGAGCTTTTATGGTCTCAGCTACATCATGCCAAGCGGATCCCTGTCTCATTTTGGCGTACATTCCAAGTCGAATGCGTTCAATTACATCCTCCTTCGTTACACACTCATGATCTCCACTTATACCACTAGCTGCATATACCGGCAAACGCCAGTCATCCGAGTTCCACGTAAAGTGACCATCTGCATATTTTCCTGCTCGAAGTGTCTCTTGGATTTCACGAATCATTCTGTCATCCCCATATACAACACCAGGGAAGTTCATCACTTCACCTAATCCAATCATATCTGGACCCCATCTTAATGCTTCTGCCACTTCTTCGGGTCCAATGAAAGCACCAGTTGTCTCTAGTCCTGGATGTGTAGAAGGAACACATGAAGCAACCTGCATATAAGCCGCTAACGGCGTACTTCTTGCTTCTTCTAACATGAATCGTAGACCTCTTAGTCCCATAACATTAGATATCTCATGTGCATCAAAGAATCCTCCTGTCGTGCCAAGAGGAAGTACTGCCTTTGCGAATTCAGTTACTGTTAGTTGTGTACTCTCAATATGACAGTGCCCATCCAAAAGTCCTGGTGCAGCATATTTGCCTTGGGCATCAACTACGATTGTGTTCTCATCGATCGTATGACTAATATCTTTTCCTACGTATGCTATTCTAGCATCTCGGATTGCAATAGACATCCCTGGTAGAATTTCACCTGAAATAACATTCACTAACTTCACATTGATTACTGCTAATGTTGCCTTAAGATCTCCACGTGCTGTGGCGACTAGCTCAGGCATACAATCCGCTAATGTTGACCTATACCATTGATTTGATTGAGTCATCGTATCCCCCTCTTATCTTCTATCCAATAATAAGATTACTCTCTATCTGTAAAAGCTTGTTATGTATTATAACAGGAAATAAGCCCACATAACATGATGACCACATAATTCTGTGCATCATACCAATTATCTTAACCAACTCTTCATTGCAGTACCTTTAGTGTTAGAATTATCACTTTCCATATCATTCTTGAGATAATTATCTACCAATCGATTTAGACGATTCAATTGATATCCATATTCATACATCGAAGCTGCGACGATTGTTAATCGGAAGGAATACCCACCTTCTTGATCGATACTACGTTGGATATTTCTTTTAATAAATTCATCACTAGTCTCTTCTGTTAACAGTGCCTCTGTTGTATTGGGCTTGAGCATATGATTAAATTTCAGCAGAATATGTTCATGGAATTTCGTTAACAAAATGATTTCATCTGTAAACTCCTGATCCGTTTCTACTAAGCGGTCTGATTGAAAATAATGCTCGTCAACTTCAGCAAGAACTGCTTGACCCTTTTTCAACGTACTCACCATTTGCTTATAGACCACGATCAGCTTGCTATCCCGCAGTGAACTCTTCTTGAGTTTCTTGGATTCCTCCTCGAATAATGTGTACTTATCCGATAATGAATTTAAATCACTTTCTAATTTATTCTTCTCATCTCTAAATATATTCTCCTTCATTTCATCCGTTATTGAGGTCCGAAGTAATAAGGACATTTGATCGAATACCCCTTGTATTTGACCGTTTAGTTGTTGCTTGGGTCTGGGTGGCATGACCATAATATTGATTAGAAATGCCGAGACAATACCAATAATACTCAGTGTGAATCGATTCAACGCGAAATCCCACTGTCCTGAGGCTTCCATTACAGATATGACTGTAACGAGGGTCAAACCAATCGTATCACCCATATTTAATTTAAGACAAATCATGATAACAAGTATACACACAAGTCCAATAGCAATAGGCTCACTTGAGAAAAAATAACCTGCGAGCATAGCTATGGCAGCACCTAACGTATTCGTCTGTATTTGATCTAGGAAATACCTCCATGAACGATAGATTGATGGTTGCATAGCAAATATAGCAGCAACAGCAGCAATCACGGGAGGTGATAATTCCAGCCAAGAACTTAGATATAAAGCCAATGTAACTGCAATCCCTGTTTTAAGCATTCGAGCACCAAAAGTCATCTTCATCGCCTCCTCTACCATAGATATAGTGTATTACCCTTATGCTATCCAATTGATACAATACAACTGTTGTTATTATGCATGAAATCCTGAGAATGGTTCATACTAATTCTGGAAAGTAAAAGTAACCAGAGGTGAACAAAAGCATGAACCATAAGAGAACCCTAATAAAATTAATCTTAAGCACGACATTAGCCTGTCAAATAATTAGCGGAGCACAAATAAGTGCGTCTACTGCTCCCCCTACCAATGGGCATCACAAACATCACCACCATGGTAGGATCACAAAGGATGCAGCTGATCTATTAGGTATGGAACCGAAGGAATTAATGAGCGAATGGCAGAAAGGTAAGACCCTTATTCAAATCGCTCAAGATCGTAAAGGATGGGACGAAGAAACATTCACCAAAAAAATAAATGAGATACAATTCAAAAAAATAGACGAGGTCGTTAAGTCAGGTAAGATAAGTAAAGAAAAAGGTGAAATGATCAAGCAGAAACTACCTGATAAAATAAAGAAAACGCTGAATCATAAACATGGAAATCACCATGATAAACAACCCGGCACGTATTCACATCTTTAACTACAGTGAATGGCACCAACAGGAGTTTATCCTTCCGATGTTAGCGATACTTCGTATCACTTTAGGGTATCCGTCTCTGTCAAAATATAAAACCCTAACCATAATGGTTAGGATTTTATTATTTATGAAATTCATTTTAGTTTTTTCTTTTTGATCGGTTCCAAAATGGGTACTTCTAGTAAATCGAGTACAAACATAAAAATCGGAACGCCTAGAATCAATCCCCACACTCCCATGAAATGTTCAAATACGATCAGAACAGTAAAAGTATAGAAAATCGGTAAATGCGTCTTAGAGGACATAAATTTAGGATTCATGAAATAAGCCTCAAAAGCATGTAATGCCGCGACCATAATAAGTACATACACTACTTTGATTATTCCACCTATTTTGAATGCAATAGCACATAAAGGGACTAATGAAACAAATACCCCAACGACTGGCACTAAGCCTAGAAGAAAGATCATGATTGCTAGAGCAAATAAATTTGTAAACCCCATCATCCAAAGGAAAAATGTTGATATCAGACAATTAATAATAGAAATAAGAAATTGAACTTCTATTACTTTACCAAAAGAAAATACAAACTTCTGACCAAAATAAGCTAACTCATCATAGAAATAACCAAATTTACTTTCCTTAAATTTCGCACTGAAATGAGTTACTTTCTCCTTCTCCAGCATGAAGAACAAACTCATAATCAACGCTATTCCAATATTTAAACTCCATGTACCAATATCAGAAATTGTCTTCATAATAATACTTACGCCTTGATCAACATAACTCACTACATCAATCTTACGAAGCGATTCCATCAAATAGTTCAAAATTTTATTATCTGTTGGTTCAAATGGTTTACTGTAAAAGGAAATCACTTGCTGCAGAAGATCATTTAACTGTGATATAAGTTTTGGAGCATAATTATATGTACCTAGCGTCAGTGCTGTCAGTACAAGAGCATATAAAATGACAACTAATACGTTCCCATTAATCTTTAATCGACTTGTAACCTTTCTTGTGAGAAATGAATGCAGTCGATTCACCAGATAAGTAATAATAAAGGTGATTAATAATAGATTCATCATACTTCTAAAAAAGTAAAGCGCCAAGATCAACGTTACTAGAACAATAATTCTTTTAACCGCTGGAATTTGAAGACTTTCCTTAAACGACGTCATCAACGATAGTCATTCTCCCTATTTATCATTTTTCTCGAAAATAAGCATATTTCGCTATGTTTCTAATACCACATGAATCTGTAATCAATTATATAAGATATAGGATCGTTTAGTCCATTTATACTCTATAACTTTCGTATTATGCTAGATTATAGCGATAAAAATTAAAATTCCCTTAAATAAATTCATATTTTTTTATAAACTCTTAAGGAATGA
This sequence comes from Paenibacillus crassostreae, assembly GCF_001857945.1. Lineage (NCBI taxonomy): Bacteria > Bacillati > Bacillota > Bacilli > Caryophanales > Paenibacillaceae > Paenibacillus > Paenibacillus crassostreae. The sequence continues at coordinate 4,148,722 of NZ_CP017770.1, read as the reverse complement.
ATTCACAACATCTGCTAAACTAAGTTCTAGATAGTGTGCATATATTAAAAGGAGGATTACAAAGTAATGACAGACAAAGAAATAGAGAATCCAGAGGAACAATCGTTTGAAGGAAAACGCGAAGAAGCGAACGTCGAAAACAACGAGATTACTGAAAATGAAACTATTGATAATGTAGTAGTTGAAAATCAAGTAATAGAAAATGATGCTGAAGTTATTGAAGTTGAGAATGAATCATTAGATCCAATAAGCAATGAGAATACATCAGATCATATAACAGCAGTTGTTCCACCAGCTAATAATAGCAATCCTAAAACATGGATCGGTATTTCCATTTTGCTAGCAGTCGTTCTAGTGATCGTTCTTATTAAGCCTCCTTTTAACGGCGGTGGAGGAAACGAATCCGTTGCTACTGTTAATGGAGTTGATATAACTAAGGACACCCTTTATAACCAGTTGGTTGAAGTTGGCGGGAAGCAAACACTAAGCAACCTTATTACGGAAGAACTCATTGAACAAGAAGTCAAGAAAGCAAATATTACAGTTACAGATGAAGACGTAACAAAAGAAATAGATTTACTCAAAGCAAATTTCCCAAGTGAAGCCGAATTTGAAACTGCACTTACTTCATCTGGTATGGCAGTAGAAGATCTTGAGAAAGAAATGTTAGTTCAAGTGAAAATTCGCAAATTAGTTGAACCACAAATATCCATTACGGATGAAGAAATTAAAGAATATTTCGATACTAATGTTGGTGCATTTGATACAGCTGAGCAAGTTAGAGCTTCTCACATCTTAGTATCTACGAAAGAAGAAGCAGAAAGCATCTTGAAGGAATTAGAAGGCGGAGCTGATTTCGCAACAATAGCAACTGAGAAATCAATTGATCCCGGTTCTAAGGATGCAGGTGGAGACTTAAACTTCTTCGCTCGTGGCACGATGGATGAAGCTTTTGAAAAGGTTGCATTTGCCTTAGAAAAAGATCAGATTAGTGATATTGTAGAATCTTCCTATGGTTATGGATTCCATATTATTAAAACTACGGACCACAAAGAAGCCCACACAGCAACACTTGAAGAGTCATCGGCTAAAATTAAGGATACGTTAACCAATCAACAACTTTCAACTTTATCTACCACATGGTTAGCAGAACTTCAAGAAAATGCTGATGTTGTGAATACTTTGGAAGTAGATGAGGAAACAACTGAAACAACCGAAACAACTGAGACTACTGAAACCCCTGAGACTACTGAAACAACAGTTGAATAAGTCACACAAAAATGAAACAGGCGATCTTCCGTTCGAATTATGAACAGAAGATCGCCTTTCTTTATTACGGGTTGACCATGCACGTATATTCAAGAATAACGTGGATTCGTTGAAATTTATACACCTAGTAAATCCAAGTGTTTACCAATATGCGATTTGAGGGATTTCTCAAAGGCATCTTCTTTCTTCTCAAGTGTATCAAAGAACTCTTTACTGAATAGACTTTGTCCAGATTCATCTTGTGCCTTCAGTAAAATACCATAAGTGATATGAATTAATTGACGTGCATTATCTTCTTCCATATAATCAGGCAGTTGCTCATCAGTCACTTGATCTAAAGGTTTGATCTTAGAAATATTAGTTGTTACATGGTAATATGCTTTGGCTTCGTGGAAATGTTCCAGCGCATAGGCATGCATTCTACGGTATAATGAAGGATTCTCTTTTGATATCGTTCTGACAGCTTCCAACCAGTTCGTACCTGCTGTTTTGACATGGAAGCGACCTTTTGTATATTTTGCAACTATAGGAAATACACTGAATTTATCACTACCCGAATGGATACTCAACTTAAATCCGAAGTGATCAGCAATCGCTGCATGAATACGTAGTTCTTGCTCAAATTGCTGAAGGTCACCAATATAATCTATTCCTTTTTGGAATTCGCCACAAAATCTTGGAGCCATACTGAATATATTAACCTGTAGACGATCTAACTCAGATGCAACGAAGAAATGAGCTTCTGGTGATGTTGGTGTCATCGTTTCATCAATTGAAATCTCAAAATCTATCTCACGATCTACTGATTTAATATATTTATCATAAATATACGACATGAATGGAATAGCTTCATTATAAATAAGGACACATTTCATGAATTCTTTACGATCGAAAGTAACAGTTTCCTCACCAATTTGGAAGGATTGATCTAGGTATCTATCTTCATAACCGTTGCGAATCTCTTCTGACAATTGCTCATATCTAGCATCTAATTCAATATCATTCAAATCCTGAATGTCACTTGGAATCTTCTCAGAACAATCTAGTGTCAACATCGTAAATCCTAGATCGATAGACATTTGAATATCTGATTCTTCTTTCAGATGATCCCCATCAGCACCGTAGCCGTCTCTGAATCCCTCTTGAAATGCAGCATAACTTGCGGCGTCTAGTACATCAAGATAAGTTCGTCCAGTCAGAGCAAGTTCACGAATACTTTGTTGTGCAAGAATTGGTGAAACTTTACGACCTCGTAACGTGGATAAATGTCCTGGACCTGCAATTCCCAAGCGATCTCCCAAACCAAATGTAGTAGACTGTCTTCCGAAGGCTTTCGGTGATAGATGTGAGAAATACTTGGCTAGAACAATTCTGTTCTCATGAGTTAGCGGGCATAACTTATATCCCTCATCTTGTATATCCCCAGCTAGACTATTAAATAATTCACCATTGCCAACCGCCATTATAAATTTTTTACCTTCTACTTTAATCAAGAGTAAATGATCTGTATCATGTGTGTGTAGTGAACGATCATAAACTTTCACTTGTTCTGATGATGTAGATATTACGCGACCTTCTTTTAACGATTGGGCAATTTGCTTCATATTAATATATCCTCCATATCATTTCGTATAATAGTTAACCTGAGATAATCTTTCAGTAACCTCGTCATATACCTGCTTGATAGGAATTCCATGCGCTCTCGCTGCTTTTGCTGCATCTTCATATTCTGGGGCTTGATGGATAACCGTCTGTTCCTGCCAAGCTTGTTTCACTTGAATCCTTCCATACTTCGTATCCACTTGAACCCATTTACGTTCTAGTATTTTGCGAGACCATTCGCTTCTACGAACACCAAAAGTGGTAGTCTCTCTTAACAGCGCATCTTCACATTGGTCGGTATGTTCAGGTAAAGATAACACAGTCACTAGAACTCCTGGTCTATTCTTCTTCATATAAACAGATGTAAAGTATACATCTAATGCTCCCGCATCCATCAAACGCTCCATTGCGAAAGCCATCATCTCACCTGTACAATCATCTAATTGGGCCTCAAGGACATGAATCTTCTCACGCATTTGTTTCTCATCTTGCTCAATTAGACATACTCGAAGCACATTGGGATGTGAGAAATCCTTCGTCCCAGCTCCGTATCCCATCCTTTCGATGGGTGCAGCTGGGAGTAATCCGAATCGAGTCGCAAGCGCTTTGAGAATCCCTGCACCTGTTGGTGTTGTCAATTCACTCTCCACAGCAAAATCATCTAACGGGATACCCTGTAGAATTTCCAAAGTAGCCGGGGCAGGAATCGGATACAAACCATGTGCCATTCGCATTCTTCCTCTTCCCGTTGGAACTGGCGATGATTCGATGATATCAATCTCAAGATTCTCTAGAGCCAAACACACCCCAATAATATCGATAATAGAATCCATTGCACCTACTTCATGAAAATGAACATCCTCGGGGTTCATCCCGTGAATCTTACCTTCAGCTATAGCAATGGCTTGAAACACCCGAATGCTTCTACTTTTCACACGCTCGGGTAAAGAAGATTCTCTTATATCCTTAATAATTCCAGATGCCTTACGGTGTTCATGACTATGATCATGACTGTGATCATGACTGTGATCATGACTGTGATCATGACTGTGATCATGACTATGATCATGACTATGATCATGACTGTGATCATGACTGTGACTATGTCCGTGATCATGTTCGTGGTCATGACTGTGACTATGTCCGTGATCATGACTGTGTTCATGACTATGGATTTGTACTGCATTGTCAGCATCTTTTCCAAATTGAAGAACTAATTTCTTAGCTGACATTCCTTGCTTAACAACAGTTTCAACTTGCAGCTCAAAGGGATCAAAGGGAAGCGATTTCAATTGTTCACGAATATATTCGATATCAGCTCCTAGATCAATCAGCGCGGACAACGCCATGTCACCCGCAATTCCTGCAAAACAATCGAAATATAGTACTCTACTCATGACTGACTCGCCTCCGCTACTAATTGTTGAATGATGGCGGCATTGTATCCTGCACCGAAACCATTATCAATATTAACTACTGAAATGCCAGCTGCACATGATGTCATCATCGATAATAGAGGTGTTAGTCCCTCGAAATGACAACCATATCCAACTGAGGTAGGTACTGCAATGACTGGCCGTCTTACAAGACCACCAACCACACTAGCTAACGCACCTTCCATACCAGCCACTACGATGACTACATTAGCACTTTGGATGTTCTCGCGAAATGCGAGTAATCGATCTATTCCAGCTACACCAACATCGTAAATACGCTCTACTTTGCATCCCATCCACTCCGCTGTGATCGCTGCCTCTTCAGCAACAGGCATATCCGAAGTTCCACCACTAAGCACAGTAACTTTCCCTATGAAAAGACGTTTAGCTGTTCCATATGTGAAAATTCGAGGAATAGATTGATAGACCGCTTCGGGAAATAATAGCATTAATTCATCAGCTATATTCGGAGCTAACCGGGTTACCATGACACGGCCATGTTTCTCAATTAGTCTAGTAACAATCACCGCAATTTGTTCTTTTGTCTTTCCAGCACCAAATACTACCTCGGGAAATCCCGTTCTTTGTTCACGATCTGTATCTAACTTACAGAATCCCAATTCCTCAAACGAGCTCATGACTTCCTCCTCGTTCCAATACCCTATTCATACTGCCACTTTTATACCCTGAGAGATCCATAGTTACGAATTCATAGCCAATCTTACGCAATTGATTACTTATTTCATTACCCAACTCAATTAAGCGTGTCATTTCACTTTGTTCAACTTCAATTCGAGCAATATTATTATGAGTTCGTACACGTACCTGACGGAATCCTAAGGAAAGAAGATAATCTTCTGCTTGATCTACTTTGCTTAGTTTTTGAAGTGTGATCGTTTCTCCATAAGCGATACGTGATGATAAACATGCGAAGGAAGGCTTATTCCAATTCGATAATCCAAGTTCCCTAGAGAGTTCTCGTATCTCAGGTTTAAACAAATCTGCCTCTTGTAAAGGTCCACGCACACCATATTCTCGTGCTGCTTTAACCCCTGGTCGATGCTCACTCATATCATCCGCAATGAGACCAAATAATAAATGATTATATCCTTCAACACTATCATTGATATGAGGAAGTAACTCTTCGAAAAGATTCTTTTTACAGAAATAACAACGATTCTCCGTATTCTCGACATACCCTGGTATCGAAAGTTCTGAGGTATACACCACTTTATGAGGTGCACCAAGCTCCTGAGCAATCCTCTTGGCGTCTTCCAACTCACGTGATGGATATGTTTCTGAATCTGTCGTTACTGCCAATACATTTGCAGGACCAAGCGTATCTAATGCAACTTTTAGTAAAAGAGTGCTGTCTACACCACCGGAGAACGCTACCACTACACGCTTCATTCCGGATAATATCTGCTTTAGATAGTCATATTTCTGCTGAAGTGTCGACATTTCATCACCCCTTTCATTCCTATTGAAGCGAATGCCATATTTCATCATTTAAGTAGTCATTTCTTTAATATTTGAAGAATCTGAAACTTGAAATTTGGCAATCTGCTTAAAACTATCTTTTAACTGATTATAGACTTGTTGATATAACGGTAATAATTGTTGATAAATTTGATGATTCTGTTCATTAGGTTCAAAGCGAACCTGAGATGAATTCTTAGATGAAGAAGATGAATCCACTAGACTATCAATCATTCCCATAGCATAGAGCCCTAACTTCGCTGCACCTAATCCCGAGCTCTCAATCACTTCTGGAATTTCAACTGGAATCCCTAGAACATCAGCCATCATCTGACAGATGATCTCCGAGCGTAGAACTCCACCCGATGCTCTAATGAGTGAAGGTGTCACAGATAGACCTTCCATTAAAGATACAATCGAGCCAATCTGGAAAATGATCCCTTCCATAGCTGCTCTGAGCATATGTGCCTTATGGTGACTTATTGATAATCCAAAGTATACACCTCTTGCTTTTGCATCCCAGAAAGGTGCTCTCTCACCTGTTAGTAATGGGAGAAAGAGAAGCCCATTAGAGCCTGCTGGAGCCTGTTTAGCGATTTCTAGAAAAGATGTATATTGCTCCAATTGTTGATGACTTAACGGTGCTGCACCATCCGAGAACAACTGCTCCACTGTCCAACGCAACGCCACCCCACCATTATTGGAAGCTCCACCAATGATCCAATAATCTTCTGCCAAAGCATAACAGAACAATCGACCTTCAGGATCAAGTGTTGGTTTGCGAACTACGGCTCGAACCGCACTACTGGTACCAATAGTTACAGCTACTTCACTTGAATCCATAACGCCTATTCCAAGATTAGCAAGAACACCATCAGAGGCACCTATAACAAACGGAGTTCCCTCATTAATCCCTATCATTGAAGCATATTCGGGAACCATTCCTTTTATTATATGTGTGGTAGGAACAGGTTCAGATAATTGGTGTAATTCGACTCCAGTTACTTGAAGCGCTTGAGCATCCCACGCTAGTTGATGAATATTGAACATACCTGTCGCACTTGCGATCGAGTAGTCAATTGTATATTCGTTAAATAATCGATAAAATATATACTCTTTAATACCAATAAATTTAGAAGCTTGTTTATAAATCTCGGGTCGGTTCTTTTGTAACCAGATCAGTTTCGTTAGTGGTGACATCGGATGGATCGGTGTTCCTGTACTCTGATAAATAGACTGTCCGATGCCACTAGTAATTAATTCTTCAGCTGCATCTACACTTCGTTGATCTGCCCAAATGATACTTGGCGTCAACGGCCGGTGATGTTCATCCATGACGATGAGACTATGCATAGCTGAACTGAATGACACACATAAGATATCATCCTTTTCCACCCCTGTTGATAGAATCACAGCCTGGATCCCATCAACTACAGCTTGAAAAATATGCTCTGGATCCTGTTCTGCCATATCTGCTTGTGGAACATCAAGTGGGTAACCAATGGAATGTACGCCCTTTACTTGTCCAGCCACATCAATTACTAATGTTTTTACACTTGTAGTTCCAATATCCACAGCAATTACAACGTTTTGTTCATTATTCATTTGCTAAGATAACCCTCCTGATCAAACTCCCAAACGAATGGTTCACTAATAATCTCTATTCGAGAATTCTTTCTCGCTTCTTCAAGAAGAGTCTCCGAAATCTCAATCTCCCCAAGATGTAGCGTATCTCGAATTCTAATTAGTTTACATTCATGGAAGTCTAGAATATTACAGGTTTTTACAGCAGCTTTTATCGCGTCGCGATCATTACTAAGCGTTGTTGCCTGTTTAGTGGGTGCACATACTGTAGATGTAAGGCCATTAGCGTAAGTAGCTACCCAGTCAGCTTGATCCACCAGCCTTTGAGTCGTAAAATCAGCTGTACCTACACCATTCGCATTCCCTTGCGATTCTTCGGTTAAATCTAATACCACCATCTTGTTAATATCAGGTCCACCATGTGCATATGGAGTTGGGTAACGTCCTGTCACATTGGGATCCATACCATCCCCGCTGATATTTTTTCCAATATAATCAATCACAAGTACATCTGAATTAGGGAATAAAATTTGCGGTAAGCGTCTTTTCGCCTCAACAAGAAGTTCTGGTTCACGTTGCTCGATTTCAGCCGCTGGAACAACCTCTATTCTACAAGTCTGGTCATAGGCATTCTCTACAAGAGCCACCCCGAATACGATCGGTAACTTATCAATCATTCTCTTTGCCATAGCAGGTACATTCTCCGCCATATATTTAAATCCTAATTGATGAGTTGCTTCAGCACCCTTCTGTTTACCCAGACCAATCGCAATCATCTTCAATAGTCCACTTTCAATGGATCCACGAAAAGCCGTATGTGGCTTCACTCGATTAATAACGACAATCGCATCCGCTTCCGTAGCAGAGATTTTGTCTACATACACAGGCAATCCATTCGGAAGTTTATCGATCATAACAACCTCCATGGAAGAGCGTACTGGTACGCCCATGCTCTGTTCATCAATTCCAAGATGTGCAAGCACATCACTTTGTCCTTGATCTGTCGCACCACCGTGACTTCCCATGCAGGGAACGATAAATGGTACGGCTCCCGCTTGTTTCAATTCATCAATAACACATTTTGTTAATTCAGCTATTTTATATATTCCTCGACTTCCAACTGCGACAGCTACCTTACTTCCTATGGCGATCGTTGGAATACATCCGGATTCATCCATCTTTATCTTCAACTCTGCAACAGGATCCTCAAGTTTACTATCATCGAAGTGTTGTCGAATCTTTACCATACGAGGTAAGGGAATATCTTTCAACATTTGACTTAAGAGATCACTCATATCGTCATCGCTCCAAATCCACCATCTACGCGGATAAAAGTTCCTGTAACGAATGAGGAGGCTTTCTTAGACGCTAAATATACGACCGCTCCTTGAAGTTCCTCAGGATCACCAAAGCGATTCATAGGTGTATGAGTCATAATAGATTCAATCCGTTCAGCAGATAGAATCTTACGATTCTGCTCAGCAGGGAAGAATCCTGGAATAATGGCATTGACTCTAATTTGATGCGGAGCAAGCTCACGAGCTAGAAATTTTGTTATACTGTTAACTCCTGCTTTAGATGCAGAATAGGTGAACACTTTGGATAATGGGGGATCAGAGGATACAGAAGAAATATTGACAATTGATCCGCCTTTACCTTGTTCAATCATATATTTACCGAATATTTGGCTGGATAGAACAACACTCTTAAGATTGACGTCCATAATGTTATCCCATTCATCCATACCTAGTTCAAAAAATGGAGTAGAACTATTTGTTCCTGAACAGTTAACTAAAGTATCAATACTTCCTGTCCATGCAATCACTTGATCCAACACGCTTCTAAGATCAGCTTCTACAGTCACATCTGCTTGAAAAACTTGTGACTCACCACCGGCATTCTCAATACGTTGCTTCACATCATTCGCCTTATCGAGGTTACGACCTACGATAGCTACTCGTGAACCTTGAGCTGCTAGCGCCTCGGACATCGCACCTCCAAGCACTCCATTTCCACCTATGACTATTGAAGTTGTACCTGTGAGATCAAATAAATTCATGTTTATAGTCCCTCCATGTTAAATACTCAATTCAGTTAATAACAACGTTGTTATTCATAATAATAATATACTTTATTTATACTGTCTACCAAATTTAAACGAAATCATCCCTTATCGTTTTTGTTCATTTATGTTACAATAACAACGTTGTTATTTGTAGGAGGGATTTATGAAGTGTCAGTGACGATAAAAGATATTGCCGAGCGTGCAGGTGTCAGCTTCTCTACAGTAAGTAAAGCACTTCGTGACAGTCCGTTGGTTCAGGAAATAACGAAACAGAGGATATTAGAAATCGCTCTTGAATTAGGGTATCGACCTAATATCGCTGCTCGCAGACTGGTATCAAATAAGAGTTGGACAATTGGTGTTGTGTGGCCTTCCGTAGAACGTTTTGCACCATCTGCATTAATCACTCGCATTAACAATGAATTGGCCAAGTATGATTATACAACGCTGTTATCTATTAATCAGACCGAACAAGCGATCGAGACTTTCTTGAGACTGCAATGTGATGCGATTCTAGTGTTCTATGATCGTGAAGGTGAAGGAGTGCAGACCTTTACTGATCAACAATCTGTTCCTATCCTTTATTATGGTGTTAATGGACTAACACCCTTTACTACGATTGATGCTACTCGAAGTAAAGCCATAGAGTTAGCAGTAGAACATCTAGTTGCACTTGGTCACGAGCGAATTGCTTATGTTGGTAATATAAAATCTAAAGATCCTTTGCAATCTGAGAAGGTTACATCATTCATTGAGCAAATGAGCAAATATAACCTAGAATTAACAACTGAATCTCTTTTGCCAATGAAAAGTCTGGATACCTACGAAGGTTATATCACTACTAAACAATTGCTAACCTTACCAAATCGACCATCCGCCATCATTAGTGGAAGTTATGATCTCACCAAAGGTATATTGCGTGCTACTAATGAGTTGCAAATTAGAGTTCCAGAACAATTGTCAGTTGTTAGTTATGATAATATCCGACAAATGGATGAACTTGAAGTTCCTATAACGGCCGTTGGGGTTGACCTTACAGAGATTGTTAATACGACAGTACAAACTTTACTTCTGATGATCGATCAAAAAGTATCATTACCCTCAGTATACCTAGAACCAACACTTGTCACTCGTTCATCTACTTCACCATTTATGGGTTAATTGTTTATAAATTTGACAGATAATCAAGTCAAGTGCGAGAGAACATTTTTTGTTAAAAATGCCCCGTTGTCCCAATCTTGCTTCGAAAAAAAATCTGATCAATTAAACGGGCGAGATCTTGCTGATAAAGGGATTCTACTTCAATCGTCATAATGAAGTAAAAGACGCAAAACCAAATGGTTTTACGTCTTTTTTAAGTTACTGCTTGATTTCAAATATTATAGAATATCGAATTAAAGATCTCGTAACGCTTCAATCCCCAGCGCTAGCGCACCACACAAGCCAGCGCTATTTCCTAATTCAGGCGGAACAATGTAGGTTTCAATAAGGTTCAGAATCGCTTCTGCGCTTACATAGCCATTGAGATTGCGGCGAACCTCTTCGCGAATCATCGGGAATAGATGTGACTGTTGCATGACGCCTCCACCTAAAATTACCTTTTTCGGTGAAATCATTAGGATCGTGCTGGTTACGGCTTGAGCAATATAGAATGCCTCGATTTCCCATGCCGGATGGTTGGCAGGAAGTTCATGACCTTTCACCTGCCAACGCGCCTCAAGCGCAGGTCCCGCTGCCATTCCTTCTAGACAGTCACCATGATACGGACAAGAACCAGCATAAGTATCCTTAGGGTGGCGTCTAGTCAATACATGCCCTCCTTCTGGATGAACCAGTCCATGAACAAGCTTCCCTTCCGAATAGATACCCACACCTACGCCAGTACCGACTGTGTAGTAGACACAACTATCCAGGCCCTTTGCCGCCCCCCACTTGGCTTCACCAAATGCCGCAGCGTTTACATCCGTATCCCACCCGTAGGGTACAGGGAACGATTGTTTCAACTCGCCTAAAACATTGTAGTTGGCCCATCCAGGCTTCGGGGTAGTTGTCACATATCCATAAGTTGGGCTCGTGGGGCCAATATCGAGTGGCCCGAAGGAACCAATGCCAATCGCATCCACATCCTTCTCTTGGAAATAGGCAATCACTCGGGCCATCGTTACTTCCGGATGCTCCGTCGGGAAGCTCACACTATCCTCGATTACCCCTTCTTCATTGCCGATCCCACAGACGAATTTGGTACCGCCCGCTTCAATTGCACCAATACGCATCATTCTTTGTCCCTCTTTCCTGCTGTTTACCTTCCGAGTGAAGGTAGAGCGTAGATTTCAAGTGAATGAAGCTTAAGACTTACATCGGTAGCGAATAGTTCTAAGCCCTTCGCCTCGGGATCAGGGAATATTAAATCTGTCATTACGGCTTTACCTTCACTGGCAAAGACCTCAATCGATGAACGGTCCACATACACGCGGAGTTCTAATCTGCCCTCTGTGGTTTCTACCTTCACCGCATGCCTACTAGAGAAATACTTGTGAATGTCCACTACTCCGGATCGTGTACGATCCACATACAATTCGTAACTCTCAGGGATATAACCTACAATGGTCTCCTGCTCTGTTGAAGTTCGCAACTTGAAGCCGAACGCTGTCGTCGCTTCGAACTCGGCAACGACCTCATAGCTATCCAGCTGCAGTTCCGTTAATCGTGATTGTGCTTCTTTCATTGTTGTTTCTTTCAAAGATAAGACAGGAATCCGGAATTTCTCCAATTCCCGGACAGGTCGTTGAATGAGGGTTATTTCACCGTCTCTTGACTCTAACGAAAGCTCTCTAGCAATCGTCATTGCACCTCTCCAGCCTTGCGTAGGCGTGAGGTTTGCATATTTCCAATTACTCATCCAGCCAATATATAATCGACGACCATCTTCTTCTGGAATATCCGACCAGGAGACTCCTGCGTAATTGTCTCTGCCGTAATCTAACCACCGTACGGTCTTGGATGCCTCGTCGTTAACGAATGTCTCCCCATCGAACTCCCCCGTGAAGTACTGAGTTCGAGAACCTTCAGGAAATTCAGGTTCACTACCGATGCTTACAAACATCACCCACTTCACCTTAGAGTGATCTCCATCAATCTGTAGTGGGAACAAATCTGGACATTCCCAGACCCCAACATGGGAGCCTATCCCTTGACCAAATTCACTTGCAAATGTCCAATCTATCAGATTCGGGGAATTATAAATAGAAACCGTCTGACCACTAGCCAGAATCATCACCCACTTCTCTGTCGGTTGATGCCAGAACACCTTGGGATCTCGGAAGTCTATGAATCTTTCACTCTCAAGAACCGGATTCCCCTCATATTTCATCCAGCTTCTTCCTCTATCTGTACTGTAGGCAAGGCTTTGTCGTTGCCTTGCATGGTTTGTACCAGGAGCCTGATCATGATGGGTAAATATCGCTACTAATCCAGGTTTACCCCCACATAAACCTGATGTATCCTGCCAATCCACAACGGCGCTACCCGAGAAAATCACACCGTGCTCATCCGGATTTAAAGCAATCGGGTACCGCTCCCATGTTACTAGATCCGTGCTGATTGCATGTCCCCAGTGCATATTCCCACCCATTGTCGTTCCTAAACTATCATATTGATAGAACAAATGATATTCACCCTCGAAAAACACCATACCGTTCGGATCATTCATCCATTTATCTTCTGTCGAGAAATGATAAGCCGGACGATATTTTTGTTGTGAAATAATGCTAGTCATATTTTCTCCTCCTTGCGATATACTTAACAATGGCCCTGCCCTGCCGTAGCTAGGCACGATCTTTGTTCGATACGCTCTATATCTATTATTGTGTGTTTCTGTCATATCCTGTTTGTTTGATTTGTAACCATTCTTGTAATCCTAGACGATCCAATTCTTTCAAGTAATCCGCCCATTCCGATTCAGCCTTTCCATTCTGGTACCATTCTGTACGCATTCTAAGCACATAGGCAAATAAATCCGTTTCAATCGTGGAAAGGCGATCTAGCTCATCGATGGAGAAGAATACTTTAGGGAATATATTGGTCGCCTTCATATCAGGAACCATCACGTCTTTCAGTAAGTTCAATCTCCATGCGGCGTCGTCTGGCTTCGTCGTAACTGTACCGTAATATCCATCAAGAATAGCTAACGGCCCGGCAATACTTGTCTTTTGTCTTAGTTCAACTGGTGCTGCGCCTTCTAATGGTAAATGCTTCAGCATATTCGTAGATGTGTCCAATTCAAAGATGTTTTGTTGCGTTTCATCTCCGTAAGTACCCCAGTTATTCTGAACGGACTGCAGTGGATCATATAATTGATCAATCCATTTGGCAGTATCCTCTAATTTAGTGTTCTTGCTTGTGATGACCATACGTCCTCGATCAAAGCCCATTCCGTTCGTTCTTGTCACATTCACATGTCCGTCTGGACCTGCTAATGCCGGCATTACATCATATGTGTCATTCATACCTGTAATATTGGCTTTATCCCATGTAAAGTACATGCCGTACCGATTATCTTTACCTTTGGAAAGATAGGTGTTCCAATCCTGCGTATAGGCTTCAATATCGATCAAATCTTCCTTATATAGTTCGTTGATATAATTTACAGCATCTTTATATCCATCCTCTGCTGCCGTGAATATCACTTTCCCGTCATCGGTCACAACAGTGTGATCCCAGTTCTCTCCAAGGCCGAATGAGCCGAATAAGAATGCCAGATCTTCTCCACCTGGTTTATTAATAAAAGACATCGGAATTTCATCCGCTTCTCCGTTACCATTCGGGTCCTTCGTTTTAAAGGCGATCAAGACCTGCTTCAGTTCTTCGGTTGTCTTGGGCATATCCAACCCTAATGTCTTCAGCCACTCCACATTGATCCAAGGGAGGTCATCTACAGAATGGATACTTTCCTTATCTGAACCTAGCTCTTCAATCCAAGGAAAGGAATAAATATGTCCATCGGGTGCGGTCATCATAGCTTTATATTGTGGAGCTTGTTCCAGCACCTTTTTCAAATTCGGCATATGTTGCTCAATCAAATCTTCTACAGGAACGATGACGCCATTCTTTGCTAACTTCAACAGATCATAGTCAGAATAAGCAGCATCAAATATGGCATCCGGCAGATCACCACTGGCAACCGCCAAATTTCTCTTTTCTATAAATACGTCGTTTGTATAGTTCTTCCAATCAATGTGAATTCCAGTCTTTTCCTCTAATCTTTTATTAATGAGCTTATCATTTGGATCCGCTGAAGCGAGTGGTGAACTTTGTGTTAAGATCTTAAGCGTCACTTTTCCGTCTGTAGCTGTAGAATTACCTTCATTTGACGAACCACTGTTACTACCACAACCAGACAAGATTAACATAGCCGCAATAACGGATACTGACACTGTTCTTACATTCTTCATAACTAGACCCCCATTTATAATAGTAAGAATATGAACTGCACTATATTAAAGTCGTCCATTATTTCAATGATCCGACCATAACACCTTTCTCGAAATACTTTTGGAAGAATGGATACATTACAATCAACGGAAGACTTGAGATGACAATGGATGAATATTTAATCATTTCAGAGAGACGTTTCAGTTCATTCATTGCTAATTGGTCACTAATCATACCCGGAGGAGCTTGATTCTGGATAAGTATCGATCTTAGAACCAGTTGCAACGGATGCAACTTGGCGTTATCCAGATAAATCATCGCATCGAAATAAGAATTCCACTGACCGACAAATGCATATAACGCAATGACGAATACAATTGGTTTAGAAAGTGGCAATACAATCTTGAAAAATATCAGTAACTCGGAAGCACCATCTACGTTAGCTGCTTCTTTTAATTCGTTCGGGATTCCTTTGAAGAATGTCCTTGCTAGAATAATGTTCCATACGTTTACCACACCAGGAATGATAATAGCCCATACGGTATCTAGCATACCTAAGTTTTTCACCAGCATGTAAGTAGGAATGAGCCCTCCACTAAAGAACATGGTAATCACGAAAAGCGTCATGAAGGCATTTCGTCCAACTAAGTCACTCACAGACAGGGCATAACCTGCGAAAATGGAGACGGCTGAGGTAATCAATGCAAAACTTACAGAGTAGAACACCGCATTGGCAAATCCACGAACCATAGCTGGATTGGATAATATCAGGTTATAGCCTTCCATACTCCAATCGGAAACATGAAATGAAATTCCCTTACTCAACAACACAGTTGGATCCATAAACGAGGCAATGACGACATAAACCAATGGAACCACTACAATTAGTACAGCCAGAGTAAGCAGAATCGTATTTACTGTTATGAAAAGGCGGTCAATTCGAGAATGTTTTATATACATATGGCAACTCCTTTCTTAGTAGAGGCCTTCTCCCTCGTTAAGTTTCTTAACAACAAAATTGACTGAAATCATTAATATAACGTTGATTACGGAATTAAAGAGACCCACAGCAGCGGAATAGGCGTAGTCACCAGATTGCAATCCTACTTTATATACATAGGTTGGTATAATTTCAGATGCTGGTAGATTCATTGAAGTCTGCATAAGATAGGCTTTCTCAAATCCAACCGACATGATTCCACCTGCGGCTAGTATAAATACGATAGCCATGATTGGTCTTATCGTCGGCAAATCAATATGACGGATTCTTTGTAATATATTTGCACCGTCTAGGCTTGCTGCATTATGCAACTCTGGATCAACATTCGCCAGTGCAGCTACATAGATAATTGATGACCAACCAGCCGCCTGCCAAATACCAGATAGAATATAGATAGACCTGAAGTACGCCGGATCCGACATAAACATTAAGGGCTTTCCAGTCATCGAAGAAATCATCTGGTTGATTGGACCAGTTGGAGACATAAAGATAAATATCATACCTACAACGACAACTACTGAGATGAAATTCGGCGCATATAATGCCAGCTGAACATTCTTTTTAATTCCTGCCTTACGTATTTGATTAAGCATGACTGCCAGGATAATGGGAACTGGGAAGCCCAAGATGAGTCCATAAAAACTTATCTTCAGCGTATTAAGAAAGATATCTCCGAAATTGGGCGAGGTTAAGAACTTCGTAAAGTATTTAAACCCGACCCAATCACTTCCCCATATCCCCTGAATAGGGTTGAAATCTTTGAATGCAATGATCGCTCCGTACATTGGGATGTACTTAAAAACTAGTGTAAGAATTAATGCTGGAGCTAACAGCAGATAAAGAAAGTAGTTCTTTCGTATGAAATGAAATTTACTATGATTAAGATTTTGACTCCTGCGTCTTGCGTCTGTTTTTTCGGCTTGCGTTAAGTTCTGCAATCCTTTAACCTCCGATCTCTGATGAAAGTTTACATATGACTATTAGAAAGGGCTTACATTTGTTTCAATTGCCTCTTTGCATTTACAATTTATCAAACTTTAAGACCATTAGTCAATCCCTTTTGTAAAATTTAAATTGTGCATTTGTAAAATACATTTGTACATATACAACAATTACGTATTAAACCCTTTGATATCAGCGATTATTCGATACCTATTAGTTTATTAATCTAAATGTAAGCGATTCAACTATTGATGATTTGTTATTTCCATTTGCAAATTTGATCATATTTATATGAATAATTTGTGCATTTGTAACATTTTTATTGCTATTTGATCTGAAGTATTATACATTTAATATAGAAGCGAGAAACACTTCATATATTCAACATAAAATTAGCTACATATGGGTAATTTACGATCGCCTAAGAACTCCTATAGCCATTATTAGCAAAGGTGGAAATATACATGCACAAAGAAAAAATAACGATACAAGATATCGCTGATTCTCTAGGGATATCCCGGAATACCGCCTCCAAGGCTCTCAATAGTAATCAAAGCATTCCTGAAGAAACACGAAATAAGGTTATTAAAAAAGCTATTGAATTGAAATATAAACAATTCGCTTATGTGGAAAGTGATCATATCATTCCCAAAAACGCTGGTAACATTGCACTATTGACATGTAATCAGCCCACCAGTTCACATTTCGGTTCATTACTAATAAGCGGACTTGAGAAAAGAATAAGTGATGAAGGTTTCAATTTATCTATTCATATTGTTCGGAATACCGATATAAAGGCTCTAGTTCTTCCTAACAATTTTGACATATCTAAGGTTGATGGGATCATTTGTATTGAAATGTTTGACTTGAACTATAGTGAACTACTCAATAATTTAAGAATCCCTACTATCTTTATAGATTGTGCGGCAAATTCCTTTTACCCCGAATTCAATGCAGATTTATTATTAATGGAAAATGAACATAGTACTTACTACATCACTAAGAAGTTAATTGATAACGGATCTACAAGTATCGGATTTATTGGCGATTATAATCATTGTAAGAGCTTTAACGAGAGATGGATTGGGTTTAATAGAGCTTTAACAGAATCTAAACTTCAACTAGACTTATCCCTCTGCATCGTCGTGCCGGATAAGTACTTTTTCTCTGAGCCTGACTGGATAGATAAGTTATTGGATGGTATGACAAACTTGCCGTCAGCATTCATCTGCGCAAATGATTTCATTGCCGTTAGTGTAATGAAGTCTTTAAAAAGTAAAAATGTTAAAATACCCGATGACATCGTTATTTGCGGCTTTGATGACACACCCGAGTCAATCATTGTGGAACCACATCTATCCACAGTGCATATATTTAATAACGAAATGGGTATCATAGCTGCTGAGATGTTACTTTCGAGGATAAAGGACCCATTGAAACCTTATCAAGTCACGCATGTCAGAACGAAGCCGATATTTAGAGATTCTACGGGGACACTCAAAAAATAAAGAAGTTTGTAGATTGATTAGGACTCCATTTAGTAGAAATTGTAAAAACATACTTTTTGCTGGTTTCTGTATTCTGTAGAAGTCAGCTTGGCTTCTACTTTGTGAGACTCTGGATAATACTTAAACTTCTGATCTTTCTTTACTGACATAAAAATAAATACACTCTCTAGAATTTGTCCGGACTTTCAGCAGGTATACAAGGTTATTCGGCGGATCAATCTTAATCATGAGGTTAGTCTGGGTAATCGCCGAATCAAATCGTTGCTCATACATATCGCGCCTAAACATGATGTTGACTACATCCTACCTGTTAACTGGATATTAGGTTAATTTTTATTGACAATAAAAGTAACCATCGGTTATTATATAACCAACGGTTACTAACCAATGGTTATACCATCTCGTTTTTCACATAGGAGTGTTTATCAAACATGTTAACTAAACAGGAACTTCGCTCACAAGAGACCAAGAAAGAGATTATTAAAGCAGCCGGACAACTCTTCGCTTCGCAAGGATTTGATTCGGTCACGATGCGGGAGATCGCCAAGATGGCAGGTTGTTCTCATACTACGATATATATTTATTACAAGGATAAGGAAGATCTTCTACATCAACTCGCTATGCCACCACTACAAGCATTAAATACTCAGATGGAGAGTATTCTACAACAAATCGACTTATCACCAGAAGAAAGACTTAGAACGATAAGCCTTGAATTCATTCGATTTTGCTTATTACATCGGAACATTTACACGACATTTATAGGCGTAAAGGCATCACGTGTGGATCTTGAAGAATCAGCGAATGGCATTAACACCATGCGGATTTCAATATTTAATCTATTAAAAAAGGCACTTCGAACTTGTTTTGCTATTGAAAATGACGAACATCTCTTAATGTACAGCCGCATTTATTTTTTCAACTTACATGGCATCGTAAACACATATACTCATTCCGAAGAATCAATTGTGAGCTTAATGGAGAGATTGTTACCCACTTTTGAAGAATCACTTGATGTGCTATTCATCGGGATATCAGAAAAAATCAAGGGAGTGAACAAAAATTAAAATCACACAAATCTCAGAGCATATTTGGAGTTTGAAGATATGGATGTTAATTCCGATTCACGTCTGGATTGTTAAAGATGAGGATGGCGTAACCTTGGTCGATGCTGGAATACCTTTCATGGCAAAAGGTATTCAACAATTTATCGAAACATTAAATGCAGGCCCACTAAAAAGAGTTATGTTAACCCATGGGCATGGCGATCATACTGGAGCAATCCTAAAAATACTAAATGTCACACAAGTCCCTATATTCGCTCATAGAATTGAAATCCCTTATATCGAAGGCGAGCTTCCCTATCCTCGTAGAAAAAAGGCAGCTATCTCTATTCCAAAACAAATAACTCAAGCCCTTCCGGAGACAAACCAAGGTGTGCTTCAAACTATGGGAGGGTTAACACCATACTTAACTCCCGGACACTCACCCGGTCATGTCGTATATTATCATCAACAAGATCAAGTTCTATTGGCTGGAGATCTTTTCACTGCTAAAAAAGGGGAACTTCGAAAACCAATGGCGATGTTTACTGCCGATATGACTGAAGCGATCCGAAGCAGTTCTATAGTGCGTGAAATAAAACCACTACGTCTTGAAGTCTGTCATGGCTCATCGGTTCTCCAACCTGCGAATCAGTTAGATACCTATTTAAAGTCATAAGAAGAAGTATCATGGTTGATTTAGTACATGAATAGATTGAGAAGAAATGAGGAGGACTACTACATGTTTGCAGGACATTTTGGAATTGCTGCTATTGTAAAAGCTAAATATCAAGAAGTACCCACTTGGGCATTGTTGATAAGCACACAATTATTAGATATACTCTTTGTTCCCTTGTACATTTCTGGAATTGAGACAATGGAACCTGTTGGTAGTGGAACGGGATACGGTGAAACCATTATTCATGCTAATTATACGCATTCGTTAGTAGGGGCTCTATTAATAGCAATCATTGCTGGTCTTTTAGCCGGATGGTCATGGGGGAAACGTATCGGGTACATTATAGGAGGTATTGTTTTCAGCCATTGGATTCTCGATCTTCTGGTCCATCGCAGTGATTTACCCATTCTACCGGGCAACCTAGGAAATTTCGCATTACTCGGCTTCGGATTATGGAAATCTCCAGTGATAAGTGCCGGATTGGAATCCATATTGGTGGTATTGGGAACTTTCCTCTATGCTCGCTCAGCCCTCATTAGAGCAAAGACTACTACTGGTAATCATTCGAGAGAGACCAATAAATCTAGAGCCATGGTCGCAAGTGTCGTTATGGGAGTGTTTCTAATCCTTTCCTTACTATCGAATTGGATATAGATCAGAATCTGGTAATTGATCTTTCTGAAAAACAGTTCAGTTCAATCATTGAACTGAACTGTTTTTCATATCGTCTAGTAAGTTCATGACTTCCCTCAGGGATCGAAGAATAATAATATTTTTATCTCTTTCAAAAATCTTTAGCTTCTCGAGGATAGCTGGTCTTTTGAGTTTTCTGAAATTCCATACCAGTCTAATGAATTCCCAATCCAACGCCTCAGGGCATCCCTCATTCAAGTCGGGTCTAGTTCGTCCATGGAATTGAATTCTTCGTTTAATCACTCTGTACATTGTTACCCAAGGAGATAGATCGAAGAAAATGATTGTATCCGCTCGTGCCATTCTAATATCTAATGTTCTATTATAATTTCCATCGATAATCCATTCATTATCAAGAACAATTCCTTGTTGAAAAACTTCCCAATCATCATTCGATGTCGCTACCCAACCAGCTTTCCAATAATAAGCATCTAAATAAATTAAGGGCAATTTCGTTATATCCGCAATCTTTCTAGCGAAAGTTGATTTTCCCGATCCGGCAGATCCAATAATCATAATTCTTTTCATATCAGAATGGCATCGGCTGGCCTTTATGGTCAACCATCCAGGTATCATCTGGCAGCTTTATTTTCCGCTCGATCATATCTAATATTCCGCATGCTGTATCCTCTGGATTACCTGGTGCCTGCTCTCCACCCATTGACGTTTGTATCCATCCAGGATGAACTGCAAATACACTAAACCCATCAGGTATTAAAGATTTCTTTAACTGAGCAGTGAAGAAAGTTAGAGCATTCTTGGAAATTGCATAGGGGTAATCCCCACCGTAAGCGCTTGCGAAACTACCTGCTTCTGAACTCACGTTTACAATACAAGGATATTTACTAACCCGAAGTAATGGCAAGAAATGTTTAATCATTTGCATCGGTCCATATACATTTGTCAGCATCGTCTGCTCCATATCTGCAAAATCTAAAGTTTCAATAGATTTATCACGTGCGATTAAAATACCTGCATTATTTATAATGACATCTATATGGTCTATTTCTGACTCGACTAAAGCTTTGGCTTGTACAATCTTATTCTCATTTGCTACATCAAGTTGAATTAGTGATAGTGAACCCTTGCCAGACTGTAAGTCAAGAAGGTGTTCCTTATCCCGCTCCATGTCTCTTATACCTGCTATAACATCATGTCCACGAAGCAATGCTTCACACACCAACGCATACCCTAATCCTCGTCCAGCACCTGTTATCAATATTCTCATGGATTATATCAGTCTCCTTTATGATAAATAATGATTATACAACAATTATAGAACAGAAGTTATATTACTTGGTTAACCCCATTCTAAGCAGCATTTTATTTGTAATTTCATTGGTATTTAGATCATCTGTATTAATATGTTCATGATATATATCTTTTGCTAGATTATCTATACATTTCTGGGTTTGTTGATAGGTCCACCCTCCTTCAGCATCCCCACGAGACGCTAGTCTTTGGTATATCGTATCATCCGAAGCCAAGCAGTAGTCGTTTTCCCTACACCAATTGCCCTATTAATCATGATTATCATAATTCCTTCCTCTATTTAATGAATGATTTCTAAAAATCTACACTTCAATAATCCCTTGCACGTCATATGGATAATCAATTTGTTTCTTAATGATTTCAACTGCTTCTTTGTTTACAAATAACTCAACAATATATAAGGCAAGGTCAATAGATGTCGATACACCCCCAGCAGTGATCAGGTTTCCATCTTTTACAATCCTCGTTTTAATAACTTCTTCACAATAGGATTCTAGTAGTTCATATGCATTGGGATTCGTCGTGGCTTTCTTGTTCTTCAAGAATCCTGCTGCCCCAAGTAAAAGTGATCCTGTACAAACAGATACAATCGTATTCACTTGCTCTGCTGTACGCAACCATGAGATAAACTCTTCATCAAATCTAAGCTTTCTGGTTCCCATACCCCCTGGAACAAATATGAGATCATATTGTGATAGATCTGGTTTGATTTTGTTCACTTTAATAGTTAATCCTAGCTCATCAGAAATCTCGTCCGACAACCTCCGATGTATTTTATGGCTTGTATTCGTTGCTCTTTTCATCTTCAATCCCCGTTACATCCTATAATAAGCTAATCTACTATTGTTTCTCTGCAATCCATATAGTCCATCGATCTTCTTCTATAATCGATTCAGGTTTCCCAATTTCGCCTTCTATGAATTCCACCAGATTTACTAACTCCTCATCTGACAACTCATATAGAATCGATCTACCCGTTCTATTCTGCAAATCGGACTTGAGTTGTGCAAATTCATCATATATTCTTCGAGTTTCCCAAAGTTTCAGTTCCTTAATTAGCTTAAAACCTGTTTGCGTTAAGGTTGTAATGACTTGATCACTCGAATATCTTCTACTAGTTTCCTTTTCAATCAATTCAGGATATTTCTGAAAGAAGTATCCTCTGATATGGGTATTATCCCCAGGTAAAGTGCAATCTTCTGGTGTACGATCTTGAATAATAAATTTCCCATCGGGTTTTAATATTCTATTAACTTCTTGAAAGCAACATTTCAAATCCGGTATATGATGAATCAATGCCCGTTCTAATAACACATCAAATTGCCCTTCCTCTAAGCCTGTATCTAGAGCACTACCTTGTGCAAATGTGATATTATCTAGAGCTCTACAGTATTCTTTTGCACCCTTTAACATTTCTGTGGAAAAGTCCATTGCGATAACCTGTTCTGCTCCTGACTGAGCGAATACTTTAGAGTAGATTCCTCCACCACAGCCCAAATCTAGAACGTGTTTCCCTTGTATGTCAACGTACTTGTTGATAGTCTTTATCCACTGATCTTCAGCAGTCCGTGAAGCGTATGTCGATTGATTCCTACTATCGTGAAAATCGATAGGCATGATTATCTCCTCATTTCAATTTCAAATGAACTAATTTTCCAGTTTACTTCCATGTAAGACTACTGAGGTTTGAATCTGTCTTTCAGGTATATTCCAATGCTTTCTTAATAGTCTTTCTTTCTCTTCGACTGATGCAAGATTAAATCCATTCTTCTCATAAAATTTAATAGCCCATACTGCAGATTCCCAAGTTCCAATCAATATTGGCTTTTCTCTTCGGCATATTATATGGTTTAATAACTTACTTCCAATTCCACTATTTCTTTGATTCGTTCTTACATACGCATGCCTTATTAAAGATACTTCTCCTTTATCCTGTATTCCCATGACCCCTACTAGTTGATCATTGGCATCAACATATCCCCAAAATACCACACCTTCGTTTATTTCATGTTGTAATTCGACAACATCCATATAAGGTTCCTGATATCGGTCCTCCGGAATAATACCTTTATATGCAGTGGCTGCATCATTAATAATTTGATTGATTACTTCGACATCTTGACTTCTACATAATCTTATCATTTTCCAATTCCTTTCCATGATCATTTATTTTTACTTATTTAGTAGTTTTTCAATTTGTCCTATCCACTCCCCATTCTGATCGGCAATTAAGGTGTTCCATCCAAGGGTTTTAGCAGGTGCAAAATTCTTCTCCTGATCATCTACAAACCAAATTTCATGCTGATTCGTAAAATGTGAGTGGACTATACTATATATCTCAGAATTAGGTTTACAGCATCCAACTGAACTTGATATTGTAAAACTCTTAAGGTATGGCTTCAAAGGTTGAATCAAAGGATCTAACCATTCTTCACGATGATTGCTAAGCAAATGAATATCTGCTAGTTCACTCCAATTAGCAATACAATCAAATGCTGCTAGAGGCATAAGGTTTTTTTGTAACAATGACCGTGCATTTTTAATATCAAGGGTTGGACAATGTTTAATAACCCAACTCCAAAAATATTCTTCCGGAATATTTCCAGTCCAAAAATCATGTCGAATTTCTTCATTGAAATATTTTTTCAATTCTTTAGGCGATAACGAAGATACACTAGAAATCCCCTCCCATGTAGGGGAAAGATTTGATATTAATACCCCACCAACATCAAGAACTAATTGAAATTTATTCGTTACAGTCACCTTCCTCTTCTTCACGTATCTCCTTAATACTTTTACCACCTAAAAATGCATGACCCATAATCATTGTATCGACTGTTTGAAATCCATACTTACGATAGACTTTTTCTACCGATTCATTTATTGGAAACACCCAAAGGTTCTTGATCCCTCTATGCAATACTTCTTTTTGTATGAACTGAATCATAGCACCTATTAATCCCATTCCTCTGAATTCTTCAATGGTAGCTACACTTTCCATTCGAGCCTGATTGCCATCTACAAAAATACATGCACTCGAACAAGCTAATCCATCGTATCGAAGCAGATAATGTGTAAACGAACTATGAATGAATTGTTCTTCATAAACCGTCTGGATAGATTCCATTCCTCCAAACTCTTTAATTCTACTCTCTATTTCTAGTGCTTCTTGGTAATTCTCCTCTGTTACTTTCTCAATAGTTATCCTATTATGATTCACATTTTCAATGATTACTTCATCCCATAATTGAACAGGACTAATTAATTCTTCATATCTAAAATCCCTTGATTTCAATTCAGAAATGAGATTTTGTTGATTTTCTAAGTTGTAGATATAGAATCTTGGGATGATATTTCTTGTTCGATAAAAGTCGACTACTTCATCAACTACTAACTTTGGAAAATCACATAGATCGCTTATGTGTGCATGATTCGCATCATAGTAATTGGGGTGGATTTCATTACAAAATATTGAACCCCACGAAGTTGCAATTCGATTCGTAAACGTCTCTAAGTATGTAAATTCAAGCCTAATAATATCTCGTAAATTAATCATATGATTAATCCTTTCTACTTACCCTTTTTCACTATTAACATTGAATTAGCATTCCGTTGAAATTCATATGGAACTTCTACTTCTTCGGTAGTGTATCCCTTACCTTGAAGATATTTTTTTATTTCATCTAAATGTACATATCGTTTGCCTTCTACATCTACCAAAGGAAAAATTCGAAGTTCTTCTTTTGAAACCCTTAGTAACTCATTAATCGTGGATTCGTGAAAGTTATAGTTCAATCGATCTGCATACGTAAACAGTAAATGAGCAGACAAAATCAAATCAAATTCTTCGTCCTTAAAAGGAAGTACTGGTAGCACAACGGGAACATACCGATTCGTGAACTTAATCATATCTCCATAACAATGATTTAGTGCATTTAAACGTTCTAATTTTAATGCTTCTATGTCTTCGAAATAATCCCGCACATAATTATCTTTAACGCTCTCCACATGTTCCATCGCATGTTCAATATCCTCTATACCTTTATGTCTAAGGTTTTCTGCTTCATGGTAATAGGCAAGGTCACATGCGGTTACATCAACACCTAATTGATTGGCAATGGCTGTAAAAGAACATGCTCCTGAAGGACAATCAAGTATTTTCTTCCCCTGCACTTCTTCTAGTGAAAGAGAAAAAATCTTCATATACTCTTCGAATGAACGACCAATAAAAACAACCCTGTCTAAATCTAGTTTTCCATTCTGCTCATCTAGGTTCATCTAATCTCTCCTATACTCTCCGCATGAACATAGGAGATGCCATTAATATCAACAAATTTGGCTTCTCTGATTTTCATAACTTCACCTACTTTTAAAGTATCGTTAGTTAATTGTTAGTTGAATCATTGGCTTGAATTTCCTCACAAAATGCTTATTTGGCACTTTTATGTGGTTTTGTTTTTTCTAAGAAGTCTTTTTTTTAACGAGCCTAATAACTCCTATTATAAGAAATATAATAAATCCCAAACTAAATCCCAATATCAATAATGTAATCAATATATTTTCCCATATAATTTGCACTAGATTCACCTCTCTTCTGTTCACACTTGATGTGTATTTGCATGTCCAACTATATATCAACTTTATAATTTAGATTCAATTCATCTCCTGGCAATCCTCTTATTCCCCAATTATTCTTTGGCGTTTCATATATAGTTATTTCAATATCATTGGCTTCAATTCCGAGAATAGTAAATCTCTCGAAAATCAATAGAATCAATTTCTTCTTTACATCAATCGATCTCCCTTCAAACATACTAATCTCAATTATTGTATACTTTTCGGATCGATCATTAGGATAGTAAAAATCATCCTTATTCATATGGAAAAATCGATGAAATCTTTTGTTCTCAGGTAAATTCATTGAATCAACTAAACAAGAATGTAAAATATCTGATAATTGACTCTGGATTGGCTTCAAAGAGTGATATAAACCAAAAATCTTTACTTGCGCCATATATATTCTCCTTATTTTCAATGTCATTATATAAACCGTATCCCCAACCCGTAAAATTTTCATCTTTATACACAATTCCAATTGCGTATTTCAGTTCAATTAAATAAGGTACATCCTCATGGGAGAGATCTTTTTTTGTAATAATAATTGCATCATATTGCGAAATTAATTTTTTATCTTCTAAATCAGAAAACTGTATTCCCTTAAACTCCACCCGCTCTTCTTCCCTCACCTCAGGCGTTTGACCAATAACTCCGATATTCAATCTCTTGCCATAATATTCTTCAGTTTCTTCTGATTGTGGAATTGATTTACTACAAGCTATTAATCGTTTCATCTTCAAAAGTACTCCCATTTTTTTACACACCAATACCATAGCCACGCTAAATCACAAAAACTTTTTCATATAAAATATCTCCTACTAGCTCCACGTTTTTGTTAGATAACATTGAAGATAATTATATAATTAATGTAGAAATGAAGAGAAGAGTTACTCTAATTATGCTTTCTTGTTATCATATCAACTGAGTCAAATACTACTTCCGTTCCCGCAATAAAATCATGAATTGATCTTTTATCTTCTCTAAGCCCAACCATTAATGCGCTGATAATTACACCGATTCCAAATGTCAGACCATAGATAACACCTGCCACTAAATTACGTAATAACATTGTCACAATCCCAGGTGAAGAATGATCATCTACTCTTCTAATTTTTATCCCACAAATACGCTTTCCAATGGTATATCCACCCCATACAACAGGTAGTAGTAATGAATACAAAAATGATAAAATGTCTGTAACTAATTCTTCATTGTTTTCCCCACCTGTAATAATTAAGGAGAAAAATGCTAACGGTATACTGACAATGATTGCATCTAATAATGTTGCTCCGATTCTAATCCAAAAGCCCGCACTTTCCATAAATTTGCTCGCTCTTTTCTGGTTAGATTTAATCATTGTCTCCATAATTCTTGAATCATATTTAATTTTTACTAAAACCTCATCATCTACTTCACCTTTTGGAATTCAAAACTATCTTCAATTTCAGTAACTTCAGCACTACTAGTACATCCCACAAGTATTCAGTGTCTTTCTTATGATTTAAATCAAGTCATTTATTGACTCTATTCTTCTTTATCATCTGATTTAGAAATACCCGACTTCCATAATATGCTGCTATCATAAACAAAAATCCACTAAAACTTATGAGTACTGTTATCCAGCTACTTCTGTCTTTTACTATCCCAAAAGAAATTTCATGTTGTAAATAATCAATTGCCTCATAACTACCAACTATGTCGGGTACATAGTTCTTAGTTAAATACATACCTCGAACTATTCCCCACCCAAGAAATGCTAGAACAATTAAAATTGAGATCATTATTGATTCAATTAATAATCTTTTATTAACCTTCATTAGTGCCCCCAAATCTAAATAGATTCTGATCATTAAAATTTTTATGATAGTTCTTATTTCTAAGTCTTGGTCAATTTCAGCTAACTTCTTAATCCTACTCACAACATATATTATACAACGCTTTGTTAGGTGAAATGTTTGTGTCTTGACCATAAATATTGATAATAATAGTTTTCATCTTCTGAAGTGCAACGCTTTTGCTGTATGAATAGCTAACGGAAAGGATAGTACAACAATTCGATTCCAATTTACGTCATTAATGTAATTTGATAATTGGTAATATATGGACAAATTTAGCGATATTTATTTTAGTGTTGTACATTCCTGATTGTGATCATAATTCGAGGAGACGTTCCAAATGAAGAAAACCCCAATAATCATGATGCCAATTGTTCCGGCGTTACTAATGACTCTCACTGCCTGCAAAACGGATCAGGTCGTAACTAACCTGTCATTCAAGTGCCCGGGAATACCACAACAGTCATTGACGATGCCAGCAAAGAATCAGGCGAGCCCGATGTTACCGTGGGAAAAATTGATCACTATGAGAATATAGCCATTTCCGATTGGATGGATAAAGAAACGATCATTATTTCAAAAGAAAACGAAGATTTGGGCAAAATGAGCCTCGAAGAGCTGTCGGATTCCTATCCCAAAAGCCTGTATCTGTATCATCTGAATACCAAACAATACGATTTGTTAACCAGATCGCGGTAGATATCGAAAATCTGACAACCTCTTGGAGCCCTTCGGGCAGAGAACTGGCATATACCGATTGGAGTGAAAACCAAAATAGCAGCAGTATTGTCCATTTAACGTATTCGTTACAGGAGGGATATTTTTGAAATAAAAATCATTACTTCTATATTATGCCACCACTATTTCTTCAGTCCATTTATCCAATTAAGAGTGATGGCATAATATTCTGATTTATCAATAACTATTTATACTTCGCCTGAATTAAAGCCTCGAAGAACGAAAAGGTGTAATCATGACCGCATCTTAGCCACTTATTACCCCAAACCGCCCAATTTTGCTCATACCATAAGGCTCTGTATAATCGTTGATTCGTACGAGGGTCAAAAACTTCAAGCCCTAATGTTCCTTTATTATTACCAACGCGACCACCTTCCGCTGGTCTGACAAAGTTTCTGAAATACTTACCACGATTTGCGCCAGGCTCAATTATGCCTGAATTAAGCAGACGGAATTCATCATCAATGATGAAGTTGTTCCATCTTTCATCAAAAGTAGTACCGCGATCCCATTTCTCTCTTCCTAATGCATTAAGACGAAC
Source organism: Paenibacillus crassostreae (assembly GCF_001857945.1). NCBI lineage: Bacteria > Bacillati > Bacillota > Bacilli > Caryophanales > Paenibacillaceae > Paenibacillus > Paenibacillus crassostreae. Next base: position 4,118,989 of record NZ_CP017770.1, on the reverse strand, counting down.
TATGATTCTCTTACTAGTTTGGTTACGGATCGTCATATAAGATTGCCCATCATCTTCGGAGCTACAAGGAAAATCGATACTACAATTGCACCTGTTTCTAAAGTTAGGATTTCGTCTAGCACTGGCTTCAAAGATATAATCGACCTGAGAGGCAGATGCGGACCGTCGGAAGATTTTTAAAGAACGTAGTTTTCTTTTGATAACAATTTTCTTTTTCAATAGACATTCTCCTTTCTAAATCTATCACTAAATCTTATGCATCGATACATTGCTATGTGATCTATTAGATATCCTAAATTGCGCTAACGGAAAACTTTAACGCAATATTCATCAGGAAACTATAGGTACAAAGTTCGCTCAATTAAACAAATCTGTTCCGTTAACTGAAAAGAGGCTGCCTCATCACCAGCAGCCTCTTCTTGGCGTAACAAAAGCATTAACAATACTCTATTTGAAAACGAAGCATCCATTTTTTTCTCAAAATGAGTAACTATTACGGGGTATCTCTAAATAAAAATGCGTAATCATGCCCACATCTTAGCCACTCCCGACCAAAATTCGCAAATCCCTGGTCGAAATACCATAAAGCTCTGTATACGGTAACGGGAGGATTAGTGGTTCTATCAAAAACTTGAAGCCCTAGCGTTCCTGTATTTGGCCCTGGGGTATCGTTATTATCATTTTGAAAATACCCAGCACGACCAGGGCTTCCCGGACCATCGAGTATAGCTGTTGTAAAATGGTTATAGGAGCTAGGTGCATTAATGAATCTTCTCCAAATCGTTTCAAAATTTGTATCACCACGATTATAGTACTCCCGTCCGTAATGTTTAATATATACTTTGATTCTGTACTTAGCTGCTGCTGGAACTCCAGCATTGTAATCAACAGTACAGAATGAAGTTCCCCGATTTAAAGAGTTACAGGTTCCAATGGGGCTACACCCACATCTAGCTCTAAAATTAGCGTTCCTCTGTACATTATAAGCATACAGAAAAACTGGCCTAGTTTGTGTGATAGATGCAGCACTGGGTTTAATATAGCCTCTAACAAAATATCGATTTCTGGGAACCGGTATCGTAAGCTTCTTTTTCATCACTACACACTCCTCTAATGTTGGCTAACACTAAAGTATATGAAGCGTGCCATGAAAAGGTAATGATTAAATAGTATAAGTGATAGTGTTCTCCGACCCAAAATGATATAAAATCCGCGAAACTAGCAGTTGAAAACTCCCTAGATAAAGCTTAATTACGGTTCTTTACTTTCCATTAACTCTGGGTTGAGAGTCTCATGAACTATCCTAACACCCTCTGCCAACTCATCCCACAATTATCGCAAACACGACGCCTGGTCCATGCACGCCAATGGTAAGATCATTCTCAATATCTGCGGATCTGCTGGGGCCGGAGATGAAGTGGATTCCGGATGGGAGTTGGTCGCGTCCACTTTGATCGAAATCGATCAACACTTCACCTAACCGAGTCTTTAATCGTTCTATGGGGATAATGGCAATCAGTACTGTAGGCAAGAGGCTGACCGATCTCCCTTTATCTTTAGATGAAAGCACGACGATGGACCCCGTATGTGACACGGCATAATCCGCCATGACAATCCCGATATCTGCTCCAGCAGCACGTGCTATCCAATCTTCATCATCGCTGCTATTCCACAGAGACATATCGACTTGTGCTAGATGTTCTTCCAAGAGAAGCTCATTCAATTCATCTTCATTCTGACGAATAATCGTTCGTGCAGATAATTCTTCCACTTTCTCGCAGATGAAAGATTGCACTTCTTCCATAGTAGGTAGTCTGTGCACATGTCCACCAGCAGCCACCATATTTTCTGTGAAGTATTGAACTCTTTCTTCAACAGACCATTCAAAGGATCTCCAGAATTCCGGTGCTCCTTCAAAAGGATGTGGTGGAGCATTCGTGAGACGCGGACGCCGCAATCTCTCAGCGATTCCTTTCATGAATTGTTCCTGCTTCACGCGAGATTCTGATTCCATTTGTGCCAACCACGCTTGATGTGCCTCAGTCATGGTCATTTCCTCCCGCTTTCCGAATCTTGACGATCTCTTCCATTCGACTGGAAACCGCAGGATCCATCTCAAGTAACCCATCTCTAATCTCTTTTTCCAATGTACTCCATTGATCTCGAAATGATTTCTTAGACAAGCTAGGAGCAATTCGATAGTTATTCCATCCTTTAAGTGGACCTATCTTCGAGGTGATTTCCCCATCTTTAACAACTAGTTTCTGCGCTATTCTCCCAACTTTTAAAGCGCTATCATAATATTTCGAATTAGACATGATCGCCGCGAACCCACGCATCCCGATAGATTCCATCTTATCTCCTAAGCCCCGTTCAACCTTCCGTCTACGTAAGTAGATCAACATCTCATGTAATGGTATTTTGACAGGACAAGCTTCATAACAAGCGCCACAAAGGGTTGACGCACTGGCAATATCATCCCATTGGTCAATATTCTTGTTCAGTGCAGGTGTTAATACCGCCCCAATTGGGCCACTGTATGTTCCACCATATGCATGACCTCCAATATGCCGATAAACAGGACAAGCATTTAAACAAGCACCACAGCGAATACAGTTAAGTAATTCCTGAAATTCTGGATCACCTAGTTGTAAAGAACGTCCATTATCCAGAATGATAATATGCATTTCATCTGGACCATCCGCATCTTCTAGTCTACGAGGTCCGGTTATGCCAGACATATATACCGTTATTTTCTGCCCTGTTGCAGACCTGGGTAGTAGCGTCGCCATGACTTCTAGGTCACTCCACGAAGGAATAATTCGTTCCATGCCCATTAATGTGATTTGCGTAGAAGGTACGGTCGATACCATCCGTGCATTACCTTCATTCTCAAATAATACGATAGATCCGGTCTCTGCAATCGCAAAATTACATCCGGTCATCCCAATATCTGCTTCAAGGAATTTCTCCCTTAGTTTCTTACGCACAAATCCAGCGAGAATCGCAGTATCGGGAGGTAATACCTCTCCAGCTTCCTTAGATAATAGCTCAGCAATCTGGTAACGATTCTTATGAATGGCCGGAATGATTATATGCGAAGGTGTCTCTCCAGCCAGTTGGATAATATATTCACCCAAATCACTCTCAACAACTTCTACATCGATTGATTCAAGCGCCTGATTCAAATGTAGTTCTTCGGTGACCATAGACTTCGATTTCACGACAGATGATGCTTGTTTCTGCTTCGCAATGGCAAGTGTAATCTTCACAGCATCCTCGGCTGTGTCCGCAAAATGAACATGCACGCCATTCAATCTAGCCTGATTAGCGAATTGATTCAGATAATAATCTAGATGAGCAATCGTATGCAATCTGATCTGCCGACCACGCTCACGCCATTCCTCCCAATTTCCGAGATCGTCCGAGGCCTTTTTTTTACCATCACGTAATCGTTCAGTCGTAAACTTCACAGCTTTCCTTAGAAAATCATCATGTAAAGCCAGTTCAGCACGCTCTTTGACAGTAGAGCTTTTGACATCCGCTACCTTACTCATGCATGCTTCACCCCTTCAACTAACAATTCTGCTAAATGCATCACCCTAATCGGCTTATTCCGATAGCGTAAATTCCCAGCAATATTCATCAGACAGGCCATGTCCAGTCCAACAAGTACCTCTGCTTCACTTTCTAGCACATGCTCGGTCTTCTCCATCACCATCGCACCTGAAATATCCGACATCTTGACAGCAAAAGTTCCACCGAATCCACAGCAATCTTCGGCGAAAGGAAGCGGAATAAGCTCCATGTCCTTAACATTTCGCATCAAAGCCATAGGCTCTTCCTTAACCCCGAGGATTCGGCTTCCGTGACAGGATGGATGATAAGTGACTTTATGGGGGAAGGTTGCCCCTACATCTGTTACACCTAACACTTGTACGAGAAACTGTGTGAACTCATAGGACTTTTGCTGCAATCGCTTTGCTCTAGCTAATAAGACGGAATCATCTTCAAATAATTTTGGATAATGATGAATCATACCGATACAGGAACCTGAAGGTGCAATTACGAAGTCACTTTCCTCAAACGCTTCCAGAATCGTAAGAGCTGACGCTCGTGCTTCCTTCCAATAACCACTATTAAATGCTGGTTGTCCACAACAAGTCTGAATAGAAGGGAAGTCAAGTGCAATACCGTATCTAGCTAACAATCGAGCCATAGCTTCTCCAACTCGAGGATAGACAGCATCACTTATACAGGTTATGAACATACTTACTTTCATCATCGCACCTCACTTTTAGACCTTCTTAAACCATGGTTACTTTAATAGAACGCTCTTGTAATTGCTGTTGTATAAGCTGATCAAGATGGTGATCCGTAATAATCTCGCTCACTCCATTAAGCTCAGATACATGTGTAAAAGATTGCAGACCGAATTTACTAGAATCGGCTAGCAGGAATACCTGATCGGCAATTCCTATCATTCGCTGTTTCACCTGTGCCTGTAATTCATTAGATTCACTAACCCCACGTTCCAAGTGAACACCTTTACAAGAGAAAAAACATTTATCCACATGATAGGTCTCCAAGGTTCGTTCAGCCAATGGTCCCACAAACGACAAGGATCTCTGAGAAAGCAATCCCCCTGTTGAAATGACCTGAATCTTTTCTTTTCCGCTTAGTTCTAGAACGACCTTGATAGAATTGGTAAGAACTGTGAGTGGAATATCCGGTAAATTCGCTGCCATATACCATGCCGTTGTACTAGCATCCAAGAGAATCCGGTCATTGGGTTGAATCCTCTTCACTGCTTCCTTTGCAATACTTCGCTTCTCCTCTGCATGCATAATCTCCCGTTCCCCATAAGGCGTCTCAGGATGATGTTCCTTGATATGAACTGCCCCACCATGAGAACGACGCAGACGTCCAGACTTCTCCAATCGATCAAGATCTCGGCGGATCGTCTCTTCTGTCACATGACATAACTCACTGAGTTCCGATACCCGGATACTTCCTCGATCATTCACTAATCCAACAATTTTCTCGTAACGCTCTGCAACTAACATAACTTACCTCTTTCTCTGCCTTTATTTAAGCTAGAACAATCATTTCGTTATACATGTTATCCTGCGAAATTGACCATATGCCTCTTCCCACATATCAAATTGTTCCGGCTCATAAATCGTGATCGGGAAAGAATCCCGAATGACACGTCTTGCTTCCCATACATCTAGGAAATCTCCATGCGCAATCCATTGAACAGTCAAATTACCGATGGCACTTCCTTCTGCTGGCCCTGCCCATACCGGCTTCCCTACTGCGTTCGCTGTCCATTGACATAGAAGCGTATTATGGATGCCACCTCCAACCATATGAAGGCCTTGAAAGTTCTGACCAGATAACCGTTCCGTCAATTCCAATACATATCGATATTTTAAAGCAAGACTCTCCAAAATGCACCTTACGACTGCGCCAATCCCTTCAGGTGATTTCTGTCCTGTCTGTACCGCATAATTTCGAATTCGTTCTGACATATCCCCTGAAGGCATAAATACGAGATCATCAGGATCAATCAGTGAATAGAACGGTGTTGCCTGTTGTGCCAGCTGGACTAGTTCTGGAAAAGAATACACAAGCCCTGCACGTTCCCATTCTCTTCTACATTCTTGTAATATCCATAATCCCATAATGTTCTTCAATAAGCGGTAAGTGCCATAGGCACCCCCTTCGTTCGTGAAATTTAATTCAAGTACCAGATCACTTAATATAGGCTCCTGCACCTCAGTACCCATCAATGACCAAGTACCACATATTAAATAAGCAAAAGACCTTTCCGTAGCAGGAACAGCTACTACCGCCGAAGCTGTATCATGTTCAGCTGCAGTATAGATCGGAATGGATGCTAACCCAAGCTCATGTCGTATCCCTGAACTTAACTGACCTACATGCGTTCCTGGCTGAACCACTCGACCGAACCAAGATTCCTGAAATCCCATTCGTTGAATAATGGTAGAATCCCATTGACCCTCTACTGGATTATACATTTGTGTCGTAGTAGCATTCGTAAATTCATGAACGGCTTCCCCACTTAAGAAATAACGAAGAAGATCTGGGATCATCAGTAAATGCTTTCCTTCTTTTAAAAGAGGAGAACCTGCTTGCTGAAGTGATGCTAATTGGTACAGTGTATTTATCGATAAGAACTGAATTCCCGTTCTGCTGAATATTTCCTTCATTGGCAGTTTTGCAAGAACTTTCTCCATCATTCCATCTGTATGTTGATCACGATAATGATAAGGATTTCCGATAAGCTCACCATGTTGACCGATCATCCCGAAATCTACAGCCCAAGAATCAATCGCGAGACTCTTAATCGTCAACTTCTGAACTTTTGTGATCAGTAACCCCTGCTTAATCTCATGTATTAGTCGAAGGATATCCCAGTGTAAGCGATCACCCACATGCACTGGATCATTTGAGAAACGATGAATTTCTTCAACTTCCATCTTTGAATCCTTCAAGTGGCCGATTACTGCTCTCCCACTGCTTGCTCCCAGATCATAGGCCAGTACATTCACCAGCTTGCACCACCCTTACCCCTTACCTGTATTGCTTGATCATAACTGCCCTCCAGATAGGCCTTCATCGGATTCAATGGTAAGTGTTGCTCTTCACGAATCATATGAAGTAGCGGTGTCACGTCACATTCGTACGCTTGGCGAACGGCATCTTCAGCACCTAGAACGTCATTACGAGCTTGTGCAGCTTCTACTTCCGCATGATTGACTAGAAGTGCCTTCGCGAATTGAGTCTGGACATTTAGAACAGAACGGATCATTGCAGGAATCTTCTGTTCAATATTATGGCTTTGATCGATCATATACGCGATGTTATTAACCGTCTGTACAATACTTGCATCCTGATCTTCAGAAGCACTTATGATTTGATAGAATATTAGGAATAATTCATACGGATTCATAGACCCTACGATCAGATCATCATCTGCATATTTACGAGCATTGAAATGGAAACCACCCAATCTTTTCTCATCAATCAAGTAAGCAACAATATGCTCTACGTTCGTTCCTTGTGCATGATGTCCCGTATCTACGAGCACCTCCGCTTGCGGACCCAACTTCATAGCCATTTGATAAGCCATTCCCCAATCTGCTAGATCGGTATGATAGAATGCTGGTTCGAACGACTTATATTCAATTAACATTCTCATTTGTGGAATTAATTTCTTATATAATTCCTCCAAAGCCTCGTACATCCAAGCCTTTCGTTTACGAATATGCCCTTGACCTGGATAGTTCGTTCCATCAGCGAACCATAGACTAATATCTCGAGAACCAGTCTCTTTAGCAATATCCACACATTCTAATAGGTGATTTGTCGCCTTTCGGCGAATTATCGCATCAGAGTTCGTCACACTACCAAGCATATAATCATCGTCTTGAAAAAGATTCGGGTTCACCGCTCCAATGCGAAGTCCAAGACTCTCAGCATGAGATCGTAGTTTGCCGTAATCCTCAACTTTATCCCATGGAATATGAATAGCTACCGAAGGTGCCAGACCTGTCAATGCATGTACTTGAGCAGCATCCTCCATTTTCTCTAAAGGGGTACGGGGTACACCATTCTTCTGATAGACTTTAAATCGCGTTCCTGAATCCCCATATCCCCAAGAAGGCGTCTCAATACGAAGTTGTTGTAATTTCTGCTTCACGAGATCAAGATTAATTCCTCTCGCCTGTTGTTGCTCTTCGAATAATGCATAAGCCCGATCTATCATATTTCGCATCCTCTCTGAGTTCACTTTAATAACATCTATCTAGTAAAAGCGGCAGGAACACCGCCATCAATCGTTAACATACATCCTGTTGTCTTATCCGACTTGGAAGATGCAAAGAATGCGATGCCTTCGGCAATATCTTTCGGGTAAATATTAACCAATAGCGTCGTCCGTTTACGATAGTGTTCATCTAGCTCATGAGGTTCGATTCCGTATGCAGCTGCACGTTCATTCCGCCAATTAGAGTTCCAGATAGCAGAGCCTTGTAATATAGCATCTGGAAGAATTGTATTTACACGAATTCCAAATTCACCACCCTCTACGGCTATGCACCGAGCTAGATGTGCTTCGAGGGCTTTAGCAGAACTGTATGCTGCTGCATTTTTCCCAGCGTAAATTGAATTTTTGGATCCTATAAATACCATATTCCCTCCAATCGCTTGCTCTTTCATCAGCTTAAATGCTTCACGTGCTACCAAGAAGTAGCCTGTTCCAAGAACAGAAATATTGAGATTCCATTCCTTCAAAGAAGTCTCATCAAATGGGCTAGATGTTGCCAGACCCGCATTATTCACAATAATATCAATACCGCCGTACATGATCGCTGCTTCTTCATAAGCATTTGCAATATCATCTTCCTTCGTGACATCCATTTGCACAGCCAGCGCTCTGTTTGCTCCGTACCTTGTATTAATCTCCATAGCTATTTTCTGTGCGCCTTCCAAATTGAGATCTGCAAGCACAACATGTGCTCCTTCAGACACTAATCTTCGCGCAGTTTCACTTCCAATACCACCAGCACCACCTGTAATAAAGGCTATTTTTCTAGAGAATTCCGCTTCAGCTGGAGCAAGAGATAATTTATATAATTCAAGAGGCCAATACTCAACGTTATAGGATTCATTTTCACTAAGAGATACGAAGTTTCCTATAGATGGAGCCCCTCTCATTACAGCAATGGCACGATGGTATAAAGCTCCACTCACTTTAGAATTTGACCAGCTTTTACCTGTATTGATCATCCCAATCCCAGGAATAAGAATGACTCGTGGTGCAGGCTCGAACATGACATCGCCTTCATGCTTGTTCTCATCGAAATAGGAAATATATTTCTTTTTAAAAGCATGGATTCCCTCAATCAGTGTATTTTTTAAACCATCCAAATCATTAACATTCGGTGTCCAATCCAGAAATAGCGGTACAACTTTCGTGTGCACCAAATGATCTGGACAAGCTGCACCAATCTGTGAAAGCGTAGCAGAATCACGGCTATTCACAAATTGCAATACATCTTCTGCATCATCGAAGGTCAGAATCATTCTTGTCTCCTGGCTCACTAGCCCTCTGATTAACGGAGAAATCTTCGCAACGATATGTTTACGTTCTTGTTGAGTGAGCGCTTCCGAAATAAGTCCGCCAAATAAGTTCTCTGTATCTACCTTATTCTCAATATATTGTTCAGCCTCATTAATAACTTCAATTGTTCTGGCATAACATGCCTCTGAAGTGTCGCCCCAAGTGACTAGACCATGCTTCTCCATCAGTACTAATTCAGCATTAGGATTGGCTAATACACCTCTAGCAATCATTTGAGAAAGAGTAAACCCTGGTCTAATATATGGCACCCATACGAATCGGTCTCCATATATTTCTTGGGCAATATCCTTACCATTATCTGCACAACATAAGCTTATGATCGCATCAGGATGTGTATGATCAACATGATTAAATGGGAGAAAAGCATGTAATAATGTCTCAATGGATGCCCGAGGATGTTTCGCATCAATCATACAATGATTCAAATACTGAACCATTTCATCATCTGTCATATCTGATTTCTCGTATAAAGGCCGGATATCCTCCAATCGTAACCCTGTGAAATGACTCGCATTCATCGTCGCAAGATCAGAGCCACTTCCTTTTACCCACATCACTTCAACATCACGACCACGGAAATCCTTCACAAAGGTCTTCGTAGATGTGTTACCCCCACCCCAATTACATACTTGGCGATCCTCTCCAATGATATTCGAACGATACACTAGTTCATCTAATCCTGTCGCACATTGAACCGCTTTCAACTCATTCCAATTGTTAAGCACCATTTGAAATAACCATCTCCAATAAATGTTATTGTTTTATTTTTTTATATTGTATTACATTTGTTTGTATTTGAATAGATCTATAAATCAAAAATAAACAAACAATATTTCGACAAATTCAGTCCATTTATCCTACTAATCATCATTTATAGGACTATTTATGTAGACTATATATCCTACATGATGGTATTATGTGTACAAGTAGTTTCCAAATATAAGGAGGATACATAATATGTCATGGTTTTTTAAACTTCCATTTTCACAACAGGTTATCGCTGGTTGCTACCTCGTAGCTGCTTTATTTTCCATCCCCGTCCTTGTAACCTTTATCGTGATTGGTAAAATTCTCATCGGAATTGTACTCATTCTACTACTTCTTGGCTTAACTTATCCTCTTTCACGCTTTATTGAGAGAACGCTTTCATCAACTTTTGATGAAATATCTATCGTTACTGCCAGAATTGCCCAGGGTGATTTTACGGAACGTGCCAACGAATCCGGCTCCATGAGCCAATTAAACCAATCTTTCAACAGTATGATCGATAAACTCACCAAAATATTAACTGAAGCATCCGGAATTACAAAGCAAGTTATGGGAACTAGCCGTGGTATTACCGATAAGAATCAGGAACTTAAACAAGTTATGACACAAGTAGCAATATCTTCGAATGAATTAGCTATCGGTGCCAATGAAATCTCTCAGGATATCGCTGGGATGACTGAATCCATACAGGATATCGAGGAAAAGGTATCTAATTACACAAATTCAACAAAAGCTATGAATGATCGTTCACTACATACTCTGAAACTTGTTGAAAGTGGCCGTCAGTCCGTTGAGAATCAATCAGAAGGAATGAAAAAGAATATACATGCTACACAACAAGTTGCTAGTACCATCGAAGCCCTATCTGTTAATGCAAAAGGAATCAGCACAATAACTAAATCTATATCTGAATTAGCAGAACAGACCAATTTATTATCATTGAATGCATCCATAGAAGCTGCACGTGCTGGGGAACATGGCCGAGGATTTGCTGTTGTAGCTTCAGAAGTTCGTAAATTAGCTGAAGAATCCGCTGCATCAACCCAAGGCGTGTTCAACTTAGTAAAAAGTATTGAGCAAGATGTTCAACAAGCGATCCATCACATCCATGTCAATGAAGAAATTGTTCGTGAGCAGAATGATATGATTCGTGAAGCAGAAGAAATATTCACCCAGATTGTTCAAAGTGTTCAGTACATCTCCGAACAAATTGCTTCCTTCTCTAACGAAAGTGATGTGATGTTGGAAAGTGCACACAAAATCTCTTCTTCCATTCAGAACATTTCAGCAATTACGGAAGAATCAGCAGCTGGTACACAGCAAGTGTCTGCTTCGATGAATGAACAGATTTCTTCCATTCAAATGGTTGTTGATGAGGCAGAAACGATGAATAAGGCTGTTTTCCAACTTCAGAAGACCATTCATATTTTCAAATTCTAAATCATTGCGAAAGAGGCCCATTTGAAATGGGCCTCTGAAAAAAGCTGCAAACAGTCGTGGGTAGCCGCTACAGGACAATTCCGTTCTCTTCGCTACTTCGAACTTAATCGATTATTTTAGTTTTCAGGCATCATACGCATGATGCCTATTTTCGTGTTATAAAGGTAGAAAATTACTGATGCTTATGAAATTAATGAGGCAGAGAAGCATGTGAATCAGTTCATTCTTAAGATATAATTGCTGATATTAATTCTGATCATCTCGATCATTTGAAACATGCTTATTCCCTTGATCATTCACATTCCGCTGTTTCATCTTTCTCCGTGCTATCCATAATACTAACAATATTACGCCACCAACAAGTATCACGGGTAAAGCCCCGAATAGAATAACAACGATCCACTGGAATAACAGTGTCAGTACATTGATTGTGCCTTTAAGTGCATCGTTAGCTCTTTCGAACAAAGGAGCTTTTTCCTCTGGAACTAATGCTTTATCCACAATCCCCTCTTGTTGATACAATCGAATTTCTACTGTCGAATAGGACACATTGTTATTGATGTAGCGCATTCTACCTTTGATTAATTCAATATCTTCTTGAATCTGACCCAGTTCATTCGCAAAAGTTACTAGTTCCGTTGTTTTGGTTGCTTTCTTCATAAACTCTGTATACTGTGTTTCCATTAGTTCTTTCACTTTCAGTCGAGATTCCAAATCAACATACTCTTCGGACACATCCTGGCCCTTTATACTTTGTTGAAGTGATTCATGTTTTATTTGTTCAATTTCACCCAATAAGGTTGAGAAGCCATTTGCTGGAACTTTAAGTATAAATGTGCCGCCTACTTCATGTGTCGATTGATTCTCCGTGAATTCCACAATATAACCGCCTGATAGTGATACTAAGTCCCTCACTTGGGATTGCGCTGTAGCATATTCCTTAACACGCATCACAAGATTGGCTGTGTAGATCAACTTTTTGTTTAAAGCCTCTGCAGATCCAACATTGTTGAATCCAGCGGGTTGTGTAGAAGTTGCTCCCTTTGTTAAACTCTCCCCGGTCTGCAAGGCTGGACTTTCTTGTTCTGCTGATATAACCGTCTCTGCACCTGAATCTTTCTTCTCAGAAAATGCCGTTGTAGTTTCCACATTTGCCATACTAGTGTCTGCCATATTAGCTGCACTAGCCGAAGAATCGTTAGAACTAACCGCTTGATCTGAATTTGATGCCGAGCAGCTACTTAACAATAATGTTAGTAGCAGAATGCAGATAAACCCCCGTTTACGCATGCTCATTCCTCCTGTTTATTGATATCGACTACAAGTCATATAAATAAGACGCTTACAATACTTGGAAGGTTGCATAATAACAATACTTTTCTTGTCTGCGTACATTATTTAAGTGTATAATAATAATCCAAACATACGTTTGTATATTCGCATTTTATTCTAACATCGAAGTCAGTCACAGGAGGTTTTTATGAAAGGTTCCACACATCTTGCCATTGGAACGGTAATTGGTATCGCCGCCACATTAATTCAACCATTTACCGTTAAGAACGCAGCTCTCTATATCGCAGTCTCTGCTTTCTCTGCTTTAAGTGCTGATCTTGATGGTCCCAGTATTTTAAGCTCTAGTCTAGGAAAAGCATCCAAACAGATCCGCCAAATTCTTGTCTGGCTTGGCCTTATTCTTACAACAGTGTTAACGTTCTTATTTCTTGCCGAACAGAAATTCTACCCCGAATATTCTATCATCTGCCTAATAGCTCTCTTATTTGGTTTCATTACCAAAGTTGGTATCATTCGCAATGCCCTTGTGAGTGTTATCGGTGGATTAATGATGGTAAGTGGTTGGCATTTCCAGATGAATTGGATTATCGGCTTAGGGTTATTCGTGCTTATAGCTCCTTGGTTGAAACATCGAGGAATGACGCACACGATATGGGCTCTGTGTATCTGGGGAGTCATTAGCTATAGTATGGAACAACAGCTACAAGTGGATGGGTTAATGGCTGTGGCTACAACTAGCTATCTTTCACATTTGCTTGCGGATACTTTAACACCACAAGGTGTGAAATGGTTATATCCACTATATAAGAAATCTATCAAGTTGCGGATTAAATAGTCGCAGCTTGTTTTTTATTGTCATCCGAAATGACTTTATCACAATATTCTTATATCATTAGTAATATCAAGTTTTCAATATAATATGATGGTCGAAGGGATACCATAACTAATGAATAACTTCTCCAAGATACAAATGGGTGTAGATTATTATCCAGAACATTGGGATCCATCCCTTTGGGAACAGGATATAATGAAAATGAAAGAAGTTGGCGTTAAGATCGTTCGAGTTGGTGAATTTGCATGGAGTAGATTCGAACCCGAAGAAGGTAAATTTCATTTCGAGTGGCTTGATCGGGCATTGGATCTATTTCACCAGCAAGGTATTCAGATTGTTATAGGAACCCCTACTCACACGCCACCTAGATGGTTGACAGCGAAATGCCCTGATATTCTGCCCATTCAAGCTAACGGACAGACTTATCATGCAGGGGTTCGAGGACATCGTTGCTTCAACAGCACGTCATTAGAAGCTTACGGATCACGCATAATAGAGGAATTAACACTTCATTATAAAAATCACCCTGCGGTTATCGGGTGGCAGACCGACAATGAGTTTAGCTTAGTCTATTGTCATTGTGAAGCCTGTAATATCCGTTTTCGCGAATGGCTCCAATTGAAATATGGTTCACTTGAGCAGTTAAATCAGGAATGGGGGACCGTAGTTTGGAGTGGCGAATACAATGACTGGAGTCTTGTAACGACACCATATGGTGGGTCACCACATCAGAATCCATCCTATCAACTAGATTTCTATCGTTTTCAATCTACTTCTGTTCAGCAATATCAACAGACACAAATCGATATCATTCGTAGAAATTGCCCAGTCCATTTCATTACACATAACTTTCATAGCTATCCACAAAAACTAGATTTATATCCAATTGGAGAACCATTGGATGTTGCAGCATTTGACTATTATCCCAATACATCACCAGATAAAACTACTACAGGTCCTTACAGTGGTGCATTGTCTTTGGATGTTACGAGAGGAATTAAACGACGTAATTTCTGGATCATGGAACAATTAAGTGGACCTCCTGGGGGTTGGGGTCCGATGTGGCGTACACCTTATCCTGGTTTCATTCGTGCCTATATATGGCAGACCATTGCAAGAGGTGCTGATACCGTTGTCCAATTCCGCTGGAGAAGTGCAACGATGGGAGCCGAACAATTCTGGCATGGGCTGATTGATCATAGCAATGTTACTGGACGTAGATTTGAAGAATTTACTCAAGTATGTAAGGAAGTAAATACCCTCTCTTATCTGTTGGAGGGAACGAGTGTCCGCAATGAGGTGGCTATTCTCTTCTCTCATGATCAACTTGTTGCGCTAGATATCCAGCCACAAGTAGAAGGAATGAATTATTATGAGAACATCAAGCAATGGCACAGAGCATTAACTAAATTAGGAATTGGCACTGACGTAATCAATTGGACTGAGCGGCTTGATGGATACAAGATTGTCATTGCCCCAAGTCTTTACTTAATGGACACAACAATTGCTAATAGATTAGAGGAATTTGCTTCAGCAGGAGGAACATTAATCATCACCCATCGAAGTGGTGTGAAGAATTTGAATAATATATGTCTGATGGAACCTTTGCCTGGTATGTTATCTCATTGTACTGGCGTGCATGTCAAGGAATATGATCCGATTGCAAATGACAACCATCATATCATTACAACTGATGAACGAACCTTCTCCACGACACAGTGGTGTGATATATTACACCCAACTACAGCAGAGATAGTAGCTTCTTATCATGATGATTTCTATGCTGGACAAGCAGCAATTACCGTCAATTCATTTGGTCAAGGGAAGGTATATTATTTAGGTACCCACCCTGAAGAAAGCTATATGAAATCCCTTCTACATGAATTAGTGGTAGATCAGAAAATTCTACATTTCACTGAATTACCAGAAGGTGTGCAAATATCGGTACGAGTGCAAGAATCTCAAACCTATTTCTTCCTACTTAATTTAAGTAGAGAGACACGGATGATTAACTTAGAACATTCGTACAAGAGCGTTCTCTACGATGGAGTTATCCATGAAGGAACGTTAACCTTAGAGCCATACGGCGTGGATATTTGTATAATATGGCGGTAAGATAAATGAATTTAGTATAGAGTTGCAAACGATTTCAATATTGTATACTGTGAACATATGACGACTTGAGGAGGAGAACTTATGAGGTATCGTTTACTAGGAGATACAGACTTGAAGATTAGTGAAGTTAGCTTTGGCACGTGGGCCATTGGTGGTGATTGGGGTAACTCTAATGATCAGGAAGCCTTATCTGGTCTTCAACGAGCAATGGATGAGGGTGTGAACTTCTTTGATACAGCGGATGTTTATGGATCCGGTCATGCGGAAGAGTTGCTATCTCAAGCCACGAAAGGCAAAGAAGACGATATACATATTGCCACGAAATTTTGCCGTGCTGGTGATATTCACGATCCTGCCAATTACACAGAAGAAGCCGTTCGTCAGTATTGTGAGAACAGTCTGAAACGATTACAACGCGAAAGAATTGATTTATATCAGATTCATTGTCCACCACCTGCTATTCTCAAAGATGGTAAAGTGTTTGAAGTATTAGAAAAGCTACAGCAAGAGGGAAAAATCCGTCATTACGGTGTGAGTGTAGAGACCGTCGAGGAAGGTTCATTCTGTCTAGGAGTTCCAGGTGTCAAATCCTTACAAGTCATATTCAATCTATTTCGGCAAAAGCCAGCTGAAGATCTATTTCCAAAGGCTAAAGCAGCGGGTGTAGGGATTCTCGTAAGATTACCCCTGGCGAGCGGACTATTAACAGGTAAATTCAATGAACACAGTACATTTGCTGCAGATGATCATCGTAACTTTAACGCGAATGGTGAGCAGTTTAATGTAGGTGAGACATTCGCAGGGCTCCCTTTCACTAAAGGCGTTGAACTTGCAAGAGAGCTATCCTGGATCGCAGAAGGCAGGGGAGATATGGCTCGTGCATCCATGCGCTGGATTCTTGAGAACCCGAATATTACATGTGTAATCCCTGGATTCAAGAACGTCCGTCAGATTGAAGATAATTTAGGTACGATAAATGTACCTGCATTTAGCTCTGAGGAATTGGACCGTTTACGTTCCTTCT
Organism: Paenibacillus crassostreae; assembly: GCF_001857945.1. Lineage (NCBI taxonomy): Bacteria > Bacillati > Bacillota > Bacilli > Caryophanales > Paenibacillaceae > Paenibacillus > Paenibacillus crassostreae. The sequence goes on along the minus strand of NZ_CP017770.1, from coordinate 4,102,345 downwards.
ATGATCATGAAGTGAAAGAACATATACGGGGTGCTTACTAGAGACCGGCGTTTATCCTTATAGCTTCTGGACAACATGTCTAGAGGCTATTCCCCATTTCTTCTCAATGAGTACATGACATGATTAGCTACTTCCACTGTTTTTAGCTTTCCTGATACTTCTCTTGGAATATAATCCACAATATGAACCTTAAACATCATCGATTCTGTAAAAATAGATTTAAGCTTCTCTATGACTAATTTGAGTTCGTCCATGACCTGTTCTTTGGATTGAAATGTTTCTACTAATATATCGATTTTATTAGGTTGATGCTGAATTAATTTATATGCTGAAATAGATTGGGTTCCACGTATAGTTGTAGCTATTAATGCGGATGATACCATGTCCCCATTAGGTTTATACATGATTTCTCCAACTCTACCATCAATAGATGGAATGGTTGGGAACAGATAGTTAGAGTGACTTGAAGAAGGAATGATTCCTGATGAAATATCCATAAGCTCATATCGAATTAGTGGCATCACAACATTAATAAAGGATGTTCCAATCATCTCGTTAGTACAATCATCTATTTCAACATATCCGTAGTTAGGCACGAAGCTATATGCTAGTGAATCATCGGTCCAAGCTGCCATGACAGTTCGCTCAGACTGACCGTAAAGTGCGTGCAATTTGGTATGAGGGAAAGCTGAAGTTATCGTGTGATACTGATGCTCATATATATTTTCTGAAACAAGGAGAATCGCTTTTGGATGGTATTGATTAACCATATTATTCTCTAACACTAATTTAGAAACAAGACTTAGAGATGACGGATATCCATGAATAAATTCATAGCCTAGTTCATGAATTAGATTCCATATTTTTCGAATATTGGTAATTGTGATCTTAGAAACATTAATGCGAAGAACGCGATGATACAGATCATTCGTATACTCTGCACCACCTGGGAAGTATCCCATGAACTCTACCCGACCATCACCTGGGCGATATCCAACAGAAGACCAAAGATAACAAGTAGTTGCCCATTCCCGTTCTTCGATCCGCCGATTAGAATATACCATTAAAGAATTACCTGTTGAACCACTTGTCGAACTTACAGACAACATTTTGGGGTTATATTTAGAGACGAGAATGCCAAGACCACTCTCTTTCACCATCGCTTTCGTAATCTTAGGAATTCGCTGAATATCGGATAGATCCTTCAAATGATTGGGGTGAAATCCATGTTCATCATACAATTGGTGATAAAAAATTGTATGTTCATACGCCAGCTTAACAATACTTGCGAATGATCTAAATTGTGCTTCACGAATCTGCTCGTAGTCCATATCCCTCAGACCCTCTAATTTCTCCAGCCACTCATAGAAATCGCGTCCTACATTAGAGTAACGATAAGGGAAATACGATGGTTCCGCTACTCCCTTGCTTTGATTCATTTCAAACACCTCATCTTTAAATCAAGTATTCATACTGAACCATGAATCTTAGTGTTCATAAATGGTTGTAAAATGAATTAGTTTGACGGTATACTGATACATAATGTATCATTTTTCTATATCGTTAATTTACGATACATTTTGTATCAAGTCAAGCTGTTTTTAGAGTAGTGTGTTCAGGGAGGAAGATGAATGAAGGTAGAGAATCGAATTGCAGAATTACGAGAGCAGAGAGGTTGGACACAAGAGGAATTATCTAATACGATAGGGATCAGCCGAGCAGCATTATCACATTACGAGAAATCTCGTAGAAAACCGGACTTCACAACACTCACACAATTGGCTGATGTTTTCCAAGTATCTATTGATTATTTAATTGGGAGAAATCCCCAAGCGAAGAATACCATTGATTTCACAGTTCAGGAGAACTCAGACTAACCCTATTACACACAAAAAATAGCAGCTCAAGGCGGATATCCTTGATCTGCTATTTGTCTTCTACTAAATCTGATGACCCTTCAGGGAAACACTGAAGTTATAAATTCGATTCCCAGGTAACCGATATTCCGGATGTGGTCTTGATCCCCAGCTATCATCTCCACCAACACCCATTTGCTTATAATTCACTCGAACGACAGATTTATCAGACTTCGGTAATTTATAGGCATGATCATGAGCCTCAATCTCTATAGGAGTATATGGAAGTACATTCAGTTCGAAGCGTGGTGTACCTTGAATAAGAAGTCCTACTCCTTGATCATTCACTATAGAAGCATAACGAACTTCCGTCTTATTCCCACATTCCTGCGGTCGTAAATAAGGTACCCATTGCCCCTGCACTTTACCATTATACAATCCTATTGCCGCTCCCTTATTCCGATCCCATTGATTCTCATGTGGCCCTTTACCATACCAATTTAAAGTCTCATAAGATGCATCCATCGTAAATAGTAACCCAATCTCAGGAATCTCTGGCGAACCTTCGCCTGGATCTAATAACATATCTAAGATCACTTCTCCATCCCCATGAACCGTGTATGTCAACCGACATAATGACACCGTTGTAGTAGGTAGTGAGTACGTCACCTCAAACTTAACCATTGTATCTTGGATTTCATAGGTAATATGATCAAGTCTTCTATTCACACCTGCATCACGCCATGTTCCACTACGTTGCTCGTGACCATTACCTCTATCATTATCCGTTAGCGCACGCCAGAAGTTTGGAATTGGAGCATGTTGAATTAATTCTTTCTCTTGATATTTATAGGAAGACATCACTCCAGTAGCCTTATCGAATTGTATGCCGAAATGTTCCCCACTCACAGACAATACCTTCTCATGATCCGTAACCTGCACTATAGGAAGATCCTTCATCTTAGTCATTGTTACAACTCCATGAGATGCTGGTACAATAAATTGATCAAAGGCTAATTCATATCCTTGTTTCGCCCATTCTGTATCCTTTTTCAATACAAAGCTTAGAGTTAGAATATACTCTGAATCAACTTGAACCTGTACAGGAATTGCTTCTTTCAGATCAATAATGACTGATGAACTAGGTTCTACAGATATCGTTACCCGTCCTTCTTTCTCCTGAATTCCATTATTCGTTAATTGCCACACAAGTTCATATTCAGATAGATTTGTAAACAAATACTGATTCGTAATCTTTATCCGTCCTTGTAATATATCTTCGATGGCGAATTTCACGTTCTGATAGCACTTTTTCGTTTCGAGTAACTTAGGGGATATGGTTCGATCAGCAAAAATTAGCCCATCTCCACAAAATGTCCCGTCATGCGGGGATTCTCCAAAATCACCACCGTAAGCTAGATAAGGCACACCATCTTCGGTTTTCGTTAAGATCGCTTGGTCGATCCAATCCCAAATAAATCCTCCTTGAAGAACATCATAACGATCAAATAACTCCCAATATTCATTTAACCCACCACAGGAATTCCCCATTGCATGACTATATTCACAGAGAATAAATGGTTTTTCCGGGTTATTACGTGCATATTGTTCAATAACTTTGATATCAGAATACATATGACTTTCAATATCAGAAGCTGCATCAAATTGACGATGATGGAATATCCCCTCATAATGCACAATTCGTGATGGATCTACTTCCCGTAAAAAATCATGCATGGCAATAAAGTTATCCCCGCCAAAAGATTCATTACCAAGCGACCAAATTACGATTGAAGGATGATTCTTATCTCTTTGGAACATAGCGTTACATCGATCAAGAACATTCGCCTTCCATTCTGGCTTACTTCCTGGAAGCGCATCTCCCAAATCACTCTGACCATAAGTCCAGCTACCATGCGTTTCAAGATTCGTCTCATCAATGACATACAGACCATACTCGTTACACAATTCATACCATTTCGGATGATTCGGATAATGAGAGGTACGAACTGCGTTAATATTGTGAGATTTCATCAATTGAATATCTGTGATCATATCCTCAACACCAACAGCACGTCCTGTAAGCGGTGAGAATTCATGGCGATTCACACCTTTGAATACGACGACTTCACCATTAATCTTCATCAAGCCATCTTCTATCCCGAATTTACGGAAACCGACCTTACAACTAATGAACTGTAACGAATTTCCCTCAGCATCCTTCAACTGCAGAACCAATGTATATAAATGAGGTTTCTCCGCACTCCACTTCATTGGACGTTTAACATGGACAGATCCATGAAATTGTGTTGAAGGAGTACCATTAAGAGTCCCATCTAAATGTAGAGGTTGCTGTAATATTGGCTGTTGCATGGAATCATATAAAGTTGCTTCGATACTTATTGATGCAGCATGACTTTCATTATAGTTATTGACTGTTGCTGTGACGGACAGTTGCCCATCCAATAAATCATCCTTTAGATCAGCTAGTGCGAAGAAATCATAGATATGGATATTCGGTGTTGTAAATAGATACACATCGCGAAAGATACCACTCATCCGCCAAAAATCTTGATCCTCCAACCAACTAGCATCACTCCAGCGATATACTTCAACAGCTAACTTATTCTCACCTGATACTAAATAGGGTGTTAGGTCAAATTCTGCGGGTGTGAAAGAATCCTCACTATACCCAACCAATTCACCATTAACCCATACGTAAAAAGCAGACTCAACTCCTTGAAAACTAATAAATACAGGACTATCTTCCCAAGCTTCAGGTACAGTAAAGGTACGTACATAAGACCCTACAGGATTATACTCCGTTGGTGCAAATGGCGCTTTAATATCTTCTCTTTCAGACCAGGGATATCGAACGTTCGTATACTGCGGATAATCATAACCTTGGAGTTGCCAATGGGAAGGAACGGATATATCATCCCATTTACTGCAATCTACATTTTGTTTATAGAAATCGACGATTCGCTTCTCAGGATTACTTGCCCAAGCGAATTTCCATGTCCCATTCAAAGAATGGATACTTGCTGATTCATCTGACTTCCCGGACAAAGCTTCTTCCAATGAATGAAATGTCGTTAAAGAGGCGTGGGCATCCATCCGATTTAATTGAAAAATATCAGGGTTATTATTCCATTCTGGATATCCATTTGCAGGTGGTGAATAACTATATTTCTGTTTCGTCATATAAGTCACTCCAAATCGTATATTTGATATATAATATCATTATATTCACATTATAATAATGATACTGCTATATATCTATTTAACAATCTTCACATCCATATCAAAATATGAAACTAAAGGATGACTCAACATGGATTCCATTGCTTTTCCTATCGTCACTACTTCTGATACTCAACTTCCACTATTTCTAACAAGTGTAGGACACTGGGATCACCAGAATCCTGTTTCTCGTCCTGAAGGCTTTGATTGTTATCAGTGGTTACAAGTAATCTCAGGTGAGGGGCAGTTGATATTAGATGGGCACAACTATCCAGTCAATCCCGGTCAAGCCATTTGTCTATATCCCGATATACCACATCAATATCAAGCCACATCAGAGTCATGGGAATTAAATTTTATATCTTTTGACGGTAGTCTTTGTCACTCACTGCTACAACAAGCCGGAATCATTCAATCAGGTATTTACTCATTAACCGATAGTGAAATTACTATGGTGCATTTAGCACATTTACTAACCTTGGCTAGTTCAGAGCTATCCTACATTAGTGTAGAATGCTCAAAAATTCTATATGCTCTACTACTTGATTTAACTAAATATGTTTATACCCATAATGATCATGCTCAACAGAATGTCCTCCGATTACAGCCTGTTATGCAATACATGAAGGAGAATTGTCATCAATCTATTACTATCGATCAAATTGCAGCCTATGCAGGAATCTCTCCACAATATTTATGCCAGCTATTCAAAAAAACATTACATATTCGACCTATGGAATATATCAATCGGGAACGAATTACGAGAAGTAAAGAGTTGATGCTGCTAAACCCTTCTACAAAAATGCATCTCATCGCCAAAGAATCCGGGTATGAGCATCCCAGTTATTTTTGTACGATATTTAAACGACTAGAGGGTATGACCCCTGAACAATTTAAGAAATCACACGGATTGCACACATCTTGATTCTGCAAATTATTCATAACCAACAACAAAAAAGACCTATTCTCTGACGACATGTAGAGTAGGTCCTTGTGATATTACAAATATATTCGTTGATGTTCCTTACCAGATTGGTAAATACCTGAGATCATTTCCTGTGTCTTAAGTGCTTCTTTACCATCAATAAAAGGAGTTTCACCATTCTTCAACGCTTCATAGTAATCACGAATTTGTTTCATATGACTGACTCCCCAGTAGATCTTCACACCTTCGCCGTAATCGATCACTTCATTGGGATTCTTATCTACTGTAACTTCTTTGCCATCACTATATTTAATCGTCGCCTTATCAGCAACCATCTTAGCTATACCCTTCACACAATGTACTTCAATCTCTACTGGGGCATCATAACTATAATAATTGATAGCAAAGAAACCTCCAAATATACCATTCTTAAATTTGATGACTCCTTCTACGCTATCTTCAACTTCTATAATCTCATGTGCTCGATTTCCGATTTGGGCATCAACGTACTCGATCTCTTCACCTACAAACCAACGCATCAGATCCATGGTATGAATAGCTTGGTCTATAAGTACCCCGCCACCTTCTTTTTCCCATGTTCCTTTCCAATCACTTTGGCTATAATATTCGTCAGAACGGTTCCATGTAACCGAACACTTTGCTCCAAGTACTTGACCGAGGCTTCCATTCATAATGGCATCTTTAATTAACTGCGAACCTGGATTATATCTATTCTGAAAAATAACGCCTAGTGTAACTCCGTTACTTTCACATACATCTACCATTTCCCGTGCTTCTTCTGTCGTTATACTCATGGGCTTCTCTGTAAGGATATGTTTACCTTTGCTAGCAACATATTTCGTCATTGATGCATGCAAATAATGTGGTGTACAAATATGAACAACATCAATCTCTTCTTTATCTAACATTTCCTCATAATTTGTATAGAAATTACAATTATATTTCTCAGCAGCTTGTTTAGCTCGCTCTTCCTTGTTATCACATATTGCAACAAGTTCAGCGGTATCTGATAGCTGAATCGAACTAGCATGCATCGGAAAAATATTACCACAACCTATAATACCTACTTTAAACTTACTCATGATTGCGTCGCCCCTCATGTGATCGTTTCAACTACACTTTATGCTTGAACCGTTTCTAACCAAGCCTTTGCAATGAGTGCATGACCTGCTACTGTTGGATGCACACCATCCCCTGCCCAATAAGCTGGATCAACTTGCGTGCTGGCCGACGCGAATAGCCCATCCAATGGTACATATAACGATTTGAATTCACTTGCCAGCTCACGTATCGCTTGAATTTTAGGATCAAGATCCTCTCTCCAACTCTTGCGATCTTCTGGTACTGGTAAGCAAAAAGGTTCCACCAGAATAATCTTGGCATCTGTATGTTCATTCGTACGTTCAATCAATTGACGATAACCTTTATAGAACTTTTCTACCGAAGTCTCATCATTATTATCATAGTGGCGCCATACATCATTTATACCTATGTAGATCGATATCCATGCTGGATTTAATTGTATACAATCTTCTTCCCATCTGGTTTCAAGATCAACAACTCGGTTACCGTTTATTCCACGATTAATAAAATTAAGATTCTTTTTTGGATATTTTCGACCTAATTCTGCCGCTACAAGAAAAGCATATCCAGAACCTAGGCTACTGTCATTAGAATAGTCTCTCCCACAATCTGTTACACTATCCCCTATAAATAGAACAGTTTCATTATTTCCGATCGACAACATACACATTCCAACCCCTTTACGAATATTCATTCAATAAAATCATCTACTTTACTCTACACCAAAAAACTTGTCTGTTAAAGTTATCGCAAACGAGATTATGTTGAGAATTTCCCTCTATATTGACTTGAGCCAGATTTAGAATTTTGTTTATTAAATGTTTTACTTGGTTGCTTATTTTTTGAAACTACCGGTTTAATCGGTTCTGTTGTAATCAACATTGGATACGGATGATCCTTAACTACTGGAATACGCTTTCCAATCAATTTCTCTATATCACTGAAGTAAGACTTCTCTTCAAACTCACAGAATGAGATCGCGATCCCACTCATTCCCGCTCTACCTGTACGACCAATCCGATGTACATACGTTTCTGGAATATTAGGTAGGTTGAAGTTAATGACATGGGACAATTCATCAATATCAATCCCTCTTGCGGCGATATCCGTTGCAACAAGTACTCTAGTTGTACCCTCTTTGAAATTACTTAAAGCAAGTTGACGAGCCGTTTGTGACTTATCACCATGGATGGCTTGAGCTTGAATATCACCTTTAACTAACTCTCGTACTACACGGTTCGCACCATGCTTTGTCCGAGTGAACACAAGAGCGGAAGTGATTGATTTATTTTCTAAAAGATAAGTTAATAACTTTTGTTTGTTTCCTTTATCTACAAAGTAAACGGACTGTTCTATACGGTTAGCAGTTGAGGACACAGGTGTGATCTCCACTTTCACTGGATCAACTAAAAGTGACTTCACCATCTTGGATATTTCTGGAGGCATGGTTGCTGAGAACAATAATGTCTGTTTCTTTAATGGAATTTTGGCGATTATTTTCTTCACATCATGAATAAACCCCATATCTAACATCCGATCTGCCTCATCTAGTACGAATATTTGGACATGCTGTAAATCAATACATTTTTGATTCATTAAATCTATAAGTCGCCCTGGTGTAGCTACAAGAATATCGACTCCCTGTTGTAAAGATCTCTCCTGCACCTTTTGTGAAACCCCACCAAATATAGCACAACACCGTAAACGGGTATAACGAGCATATGCTTCAATATTCTCATGAATTTGAAGTGCAAGCTCCCTAGTCGGAGTTAGGATTAAAGAACGAATACGGTGTGGAACATTCCCCGCACCTTGTTGTTCGCTTAGTCGTTGTATTATTGGGAGTGCAAAAGCTGCTGTTTTTCCTGTTCCGGTCTGAGCACATCCTAATAAATCTCTTCCCGCTAAAACTGATGGAATCGCTTGCTCTTGAATCGGTGTTGGGGTTGAGTAGTTCTCTTCTTCTAGCGCTTTTATAATGGATGGTATCATCCCTAAATCTGTAAATGTCATAAAATCTCCTTTATCTTTAACCTATATATTTTTAAGTGGATATTATCATATAACCTTATATTATTAAATCAACTCATCAAACCTTTTAGTATAACAGTTCTATCGTGTATGTATCAATAAGATATTTGCTCTACCTCTATTACTTATGTCCTTGTGAAGTTCCTGTATTAAAAACGATTCTTTAGTGCACCTTAATCGAAAATAAGAAGGTGGGCGATCTATATGCATACTGTTTGGAAAGGCGCAATCAGCTTCGGACTCGTTCATGTACCCGTAAAAATGCACTCTGCTACAGAGGATAAGGATATTCATTTCCGTAGTTTACACAAAGAATGTGGAATGCCGATTTCATATGCTAAGAAATGTCAACATTGCGATAAGGAAATTGCATCAGTAGATATCGTGAAAGGCTTTGAATATGAAAAAGATAAATTCGTTATCGTCAAAGAAGATGAGCTTGAGCATATCAAGACAGAATCCGCTAAAACAATAAAAATACTTGATTTTGTTATATGGCTGGTTCTAGTGCTTATAGCCTTTTAGTAGAGGCCATTAATCAAACTGGAAAAATTGGCATTGCAAAAATATCCATTCGAAATAAAAGCAGTCTAGCAGCGATACGAGTCGTGGGTAATTGTCTTTGTCTAGAGACGATGTTCTTCCCTGATGAAATTCGCAATATATCCCAAGTCCCCAATTTACCAGAACAAACAACGGTTAATGATAAAGAGCTTTCTATGGCCAAAATGCTTATAGAACAGCTAAAAGAAACATTTGACCCAACAAAATACACAGATGATTACCGGATTCAATTAATTGAATTAATTGAGCAGAAGATTGCTGGTGAGAGCATAGAGGATATTGTAGCTGCACCCGCTTCTGCCCGAAGCAATGTAATAGACCTTATGGCCGCTTTACAAGCAAGTCTTGATGCGACTAAAAACCCATCAGGCATATCGTCACCCAAGAGAAAAAGAACATCTACACGTAAAAAGCCTAAGGATAACGTATCATGAATCACATGTCACTTCCCTCTATACCCATGGCCCCCATTACTTCTCCCAATATACCAACAGGATCTGAATGGGGATATCAAATCAAATGGGACGGAGTTCGAACGTTAGTTCGATTAGATGGTAACGGTGCAGTAGAACTTTTCTCGCGACGCCTAGAACCACGAAACGTTACCTTTCCTGAAATTGTAACCTTGTTAGAACCATTAAAGATTGGACCGTGTGTACTTGATGGTGAGATAGCTTACTTTGATGGAACTAGACCCAATTTTCAACGAGTACGTCTAGGGGTGCGGAAACGCACTTACGATGAATCGCTTATTTTTGTTATGTTCGATATACTATACGATAATTACGTCGATGTACGTAACCTACCGTTTCATGAGCGATATCGTCGACTATTAGCAAAATTTCCAACGAAAGATCCACGTCTATTCGTAACGGATCTATTTGAAGATGGACAAGCATTATGGGATTGGCTTAATGAACGTGAATGGGAAGGGATTATATCGAAACGCTTAGACAGTCCATATACCGAAGGTAAAAAACACAAAGATTGGTTCAAAAAGAGGAAAGAGGTTCGTCTCGTAGGAGATGTGGTCGGAATTAAATTAAGAAATGGGCAAATATCTAGTCTTGTATTGAAATACGAAGATCGGTACATAGGACATGTATCCGGATTGGATAACGCAACAAAAAAAGTACTACAAAGTTTTATGCAAGACCATCCTGGAGAATGCCCTTTTCCTTCACTATCGCAAGGCATGAAAAAATCTAAAATCGTATGGTTAAGTGTGCATTTCCCATGTAAAGTAACAGCCCTAGAATTTACAGACTCTGGTCTACTTCGCCAGCCTAAATTAATTGGATTCGGAGATCACGATGATAATTAATGGACGAACAAAAAAACAAGATGGTTGTTACTAACATCCACCTTGTTCTTGTATTAGAGTTTTGTTAAATTTTAACAATATATTTAATTATGCGAATGAAGGTTTGTGATCATTAACCGTTCCACTAAGAACTTTTATATACTCTTTATCGCTTCCTTCTATTGATGGCCCGACAAATAATATTTTCCCTTGTGACTTAGGAGTTTTAACACTCATACGATTTGCTCTAGATACTGATCTTCCTCTAGGTATAGATGTACTTCTAATAATTGTTGTCTCATCCTTCGCTACCCAAGGTCCTTTGGCGGGTAAATTATGCCGAGATTGCCTAACGTTGTCGTTGTTATTCATTTGGTTTCCCCTCCAACTAAATGCCTTATGGTACGAAGTAGTTCATCATTATATGAGACTATATCCTCTAGATTACCTTCAGGTATCATTTCAACACCTGATATGTGAACAGATAGGACATGCTCCCTACCTAAAGGATAACATAGCACATATACGTCCGCAACTTCCTTTCGTTTGAAGAACGTCCACTTACCACTATTATATACGTCGATCACATAAATCGTTTGTGACATTTGATCCAATTCATTAACATTAAATGGATAAAATTTCCCCCTTCCAACATTCCCGCCAACTTGTCGGATACCCTCGCTTCCACTTTTCTGCCAAAAGGCTGCACCAGTTACACGACAATTCACTGGTGAGATGAATGAGTTACGTACTGCTTCACTTAATGCATGATATTTCTGATCTTCTGGAACTGTCACATTACGATTGAACTCCCAAAAGAAGTGAAGAATACTCTGCTTTTGTTGTAGTTCTTCCTCTTTCTTCTTAAGAAGGAGCATCGGATCGATAAAATGTTTCTCTCGTTCAATAATATCCAGAATCTTTATGCAAGCCGCAGTAACCGCTGCTTCATAATTACGATCATTACGACACTCATATTCCAAAATTGTTAAACCTGCAAGATCTGAAAGTAAATGAAATTGAGCAACATTGACGCCCATAACAAGATCATCTCTTTGGGATACTTCTTGTGGAACAATGCAAAACACACGATTCCTTCTTAGTTTTCCCCAAAACAGACCCATTTCAAAGATTGTATTATCCCTTGTAATAAACACATGTTTTCCTCGAATTAGTGCAACATCATCTGGTGAAAATACAAATATTCCATAATCACTTTGATCTAGAATACGTTCTAATGATTCCATCGTATACTCATTGGCACTAAATGCCCCTGCAAACCAAGGCGTAACCTGAACCGATCTTCCGATTTGAGATTGTATCGCGCTAGCATATCTTATTGATTCCCTCGCTGATCCAATGAATAAATTAGGTTTCATAGTAATGGTAGACAACGGCATGTTCTCCTTTTATGAGGAAATAATAAAAATTCACAATATCACCCATTATACATTATTACCATATTTTAGTGAAGTTTCTATTTTAAGATGTTCTTTTCCGAATAAAATAGAACCTGCCACCCAGAAATCTCTAGTAGACAGGCTCTATTTATCTTTTACATTTATTTTCTTATTTTAATAAGGATCAGCTGAATGTCCTTTATTTTCTGCATCTTGCACACCCTCATCGGTATGGCTAGTTCCTATAGGTCGACCACCAAATTCGGTATCCGATTTATTTGACTGTATCCCATTTTTTATCCCTATCCCTAACCCTTCACCTACTCTACGACCATAATCCGGATCACACTTGGTGAACAAATCCGTCATTCCTTGTTGAATATGTTGGAGAGCAGGTTTCAGTGTATTCACTAGATTGGTAATGAGATCGTCACGTTCCCAATCTTCGAACTTCCGATATTGCTCACCTGCATATTTGAAGTTATTCGTACGATCAATGACTTGCCGAACTAATTCACCCTCCACGTGAGGTGTGTACTCTTTACCTATCTTCGTTGCCTCATGCAACCCACCTAGGGTTGAAGGTTCGTAATTGATATGTGGATTCTGTCCTGGCGCAATGTCTACACGATAATCCATTTGACCACCACGTTGGTTCGTAGCTACATGCTTTTTGGGAGCATTAATAGGCAATTGTAAGTAATTAGGCCCTACCCGATATCTCTGAGTGTCCGAATACGATAGTGTACGCCCTTGAAGCATTTTGTCATCCGAGAAATCAAGCCCATCCACAAGCACTCCGGTACCGAAAGCTACTTGTTCCACTTCAGCAAAATAATCGATTGGGTTCCGGTTCAGAACCATACGTCCGACAGGAAGAAACGGAAATTTATCCGTAGGCCACAGCTTCGTATCATCCAGAGGATCGAAATCAAGTTCTGGATGATCATCATCACTCATGATCTGGACACAAAATTCCCATTCTGGAAATTCACCGGATTCGATAGCCTCATATAAATCTTGCGTAGCATGATTGAAATTCTTACCTTGGATATCCTCTGCTTCTTGTTGCGTCAAGTTCTTGATCCCTTGTTTAGGTTCCCAATGGTATTTCACTATAACCGCTTCTCCCTGCTCATTCACCCATTTATAAGTATTTACTCCCGAGCCTTGCATTTGCCTATAATTAGCTGGAATTCCCCAAGGTGAGAACAAGAATGTAATCATCATTAATGCTTCGGGTGTATTCATAATGAAATCAAAAATACGTACTCCATCCTGGATATTCGTAACTGGATCAGGTTTAAAGGCATGTATGAGATCTGGAAATTTGATTGCATCTCTTATAAAGAACACTTTCAAATTGTTGCCAACTAGATCCCAATTACCATCCTCTGTATAAAACTTAACTGCAAAACCTCTCGGATCTCGTAATGTCTCTGGAGAGTGATTGCCATGAGTGACAGTTGAAAATCGAACAAAAACAGGCGTCTGCGTTCCTTTCTGTTGAAAAAGTTTGGCTCGTGTATACTTCGTGATAGGCTCGTCGCCAACCGTCCCGTATGTCTCGAAGAACCCATGAGCCCCTGCACCACGTGCGTGAACAACCCTTTCGGGAATTCTTTCCCGATCAAAATGAGTGATCTTCTCGATAAAGTCGTAATTTTCCATCGTTGTGGGACCCCGTCTACCAACCGTCCGCATACTCTGGTTATTATCAACGGGATGTCCCTGACGATTAGTCAATGTCATTTTATCTTCACCTTGAGCCATTCGTGGATCTGTTGGGCTTCCCACTCCTTGAACTGACTTTTCCAGAGCTTTTTTTTCCCACTTACTACTTCCGCTTGTTCCTTTGTCACTCACTCCGCATACCCTCCTTTAAATGTATCCATTATTATGCTCATCATTTTCCAGGGATATGCAATATTTAACAATTTAGTTATGTATAGTTTCGTATTACAAGCTAAAGGATTTGAAATACCGGCTTTTCGGAGATAAAATGAACAGGTATACTCGGAAATTCACTTTGGATCCAGTTCACCAGATATTTCATACCAGGCCATTCGCTCTCTGCATGACCCAATACTATAAGTGCTTTTTTTCTTTTTTGAAAAACAGCATCTCGTACATACTCAGGTGTTTCCCATTCAGGACCCTCTCCATATATGATTAAATCGAGATTCTCCCTTTCATACAATGGAATGACCTGTTCACCACCTCCTCTATACCCAACCAATAACCCTACACGTCTACATGGCATTGAGGTATCTCCAACAACACGAACCTGCTGAATATTCAATTTATTCTTCAGATGATTCGCTACTTCATGAACGGTCATGTTATCAAAATTCAGAATGGTAACGAAAGAAGTATGCTTCTCCACATTACCATTCCATTCCAATTCCTGTAGTAATCCCGTCATAATACCATCTGGTTGATACTTATGAATATGATCATGATATCGGAAAATAGCCATCCCGCTTTCTTCAATAAACTTTTGTTTCTCCCGAACCACTGGATCCTCTGCTGATAGTTGCTTATTTCCAAAGTGACTATAGAATAAACCTTCATGTGTAATGAGCAGATTAACACCTAAGGATTTCGCTCTTACGATCACATCATGACTCGCAACAAATGCCGTTGCAATACCTGTCACGATGTCATTCGGATCTCCGTAACATAGAACATCCACACCAGCCTCTATACGATCCACTGGTTCCTTCAAAGCTTGTAAGATATCAGATATTGTAGTACTCATATCCTTTTGAACCTCCCACTTCAATATATACTTATAAGGAATACAACAACCACACAACTACCGGCGCAACTATGGACCCTGCAATTGCAGACACACTCATTGCAACAGAACTCATCGAGACCGACTTCTCGCCATATTCAAGCGCCTTCGCTGTACCTAGTGCGTGGGAGGCTGTACCTAGCCCAATCCCGATTCCAACCTCACCTTTTATACGGAATAACTTTATGATTAAAGGTCCAGCGATAGCTCCTGTAAATCCTGCGACCATTACAAATACAGAGGTTAAGGATGGATCCCCTCCCAGATTACTTGATATTTCAATCGCCACCGCTGTCGTAATTGATTTAGGTAAAACGGAGAGAATATATAATTTAGGAAATCCTAAACTTATAGCCATCAATATTCCACTGAACATCCCTACAAAAAGTCCAATAATTGTCCCGCCAAGGATCGCCAGTAAATTATGACGTAGCACATACCGCTGTTTATATAATGGATAAGCTAAGGAAACTACGGCGGGTCCTAACAATTGGTTAATCCATTGGCCACCAATCATATACGTATCATAAGGAATATGTAAAAACAATATCAAGAGCACAACAGCAAGAGAAGCTGTAAGTGCAGGCATGAGTAAAGGAGTATGAAAACGACTATATATTAAGGACATGACAATATAAATACATACCGTGATCAGAACAATTGCCACTGCAGTTAAGATCATTAATTTTCAGTTCTCCTTTCTTTATGCCCGCTTATTTCCCCTTGTCCAGTATGCTTCCTACGTGCTAACCATTGACTGGTATGGGCTGCCGCACCAATCGTTATTGCTGAACTAACCACAAGAATAAGGATCATTACCAATCCTCTGCCACTAAATATATTTAAGTGATTCACAATCCCTACAGTGGACGGAATAAAGAATAACGGAAGATATAAGATGATGGTACTCGATCCATCCTCAATCCAACTTACTGGGACTGTCTTGAACAATAGCAGAACGAAGAGCAGTAGCATTCCTACAATACTTCCCGGTATGGGAAGATCAAGAAGCTTTTGAACAAACTCTCCTGCTAAATAAAATAGATATAACAGTACGACCTGAGCAATAATTCGTATGAATTTCATTATAGTAGAAGTTCCCTTCATGAATTGACCTTGTTGTTTACAATTAGACCGAACTCTAACATACTAACAGAATTTTCATGTTTTTTTCAATCTGTTTATGGAACTTTCATGGATTTTTGTTATAATCAATTCAATTCACATTTTAAATAATCTAGATATAGAAGAAGGGGACGTTTGAATTGTCAAAGATCATTAAAACATTAACTATTGCCGGAAGTGACTCCAGTGGTGGAGCAGGTCTTCAAGCGGACTTGAAAACTTTTGAAGAATATGGCACATATGGATTCAGCGCTTTAACTACCATTGTAACGATGGATCCTGATAACGGATGGCATCACAGTGTATATCCGATCGAAGCAACACTTGTCGCTGAACAGTTGAAGACCGTGTTCGCAGGTGGACCGGTTGATGCTATGAAAACGGGTATGCTGGGTAGTGTGGAGATTGTGCACGTAGTTGAGCAAGCGATTAAGAATAATAACCAAAGTAATGTCGTCATCGATCCTGTCATGGTATGTAAAGGGGAAGACGAAGTCTTAAATCCCGAGAGTGCTCAAGCCATCCGCGATTTATTGCTTCCATTGGCAACAGTAGTAACACCTAATCTATTTGAAGCTGGCGTGCTATCAGGTCTTGGTAAACTCTCATCGATCGACGATATGAAGGAAGCTGCTCGTCTCATTCATAATCTCGGTGCTCGTCATGTCGTTGTCAAAGGCGGCAAAGCATTAGATGGTGAACAAGCTATAGATGTCTACTATAATGGCACTGAATATACTGTCTTTACAGCGGACAAAATTGAGCCTGCAACCAATCATGGAGCCGGCTGCACTTTCGCTGCAGCGATAGCAGGTGGTCTTGCAAATGGTCTATCAGTCGATAAGGCGGTTGCTAAAGCTAAAGATTTCGTCTTAGCTGCGATTCGAAATGGTTTTGAGTTTAATGAATATGTAGGGCCAGTCTTCCATGGTGGATACCGTTTAGAACACTAAGGAATTTCATAACTAATACTCAATAATGGCAGTCCTGAAGGTGATTATTACCCTTTGGACTGCCATTTCATTATATCTTCTTATTTAATTTCCTTCTCCTAATAATAAAATACAAAATGACCAATATTAGTATAAGTATGATTGAAACGATCAGAATACTAATATTTTTTATCTTAGGAACATTAATCACAAGCTCGATTGGTTTAGGATCATCTAGAGCAATACGCCAAGTAAGAGCCTTCCCCTCTTCTACACTTGCATTATTGTCTCCAAATAAATCGAGTGGTAGCGTAATCCCAAAGTCAAAAGAAAACTGACGAAGAAAAAATCGAGTAAGCTGTTCAGGTAGCTCTAAAGCACCTATATTTTGCATTAGGTATGAATCATAAACGTCATGATCAAGTTGAGCAACAATATCATAAGTTGTATATAAAAGATGGTCGGTCTCAGACCTATCTATCTTTATCCCCTTAAAATCAAAGTCACTCTGCATCTCTGCCATCTCTTGAAACGAGGCATAAGATTTCAACAACTGATACTCGGTATTATCACCTGATTGGATTTTCTCAACCATAATCCCTAAGTCACTCAATGAAGTCTCAAGCAAGTGATCCAATTGCTCACCTACAAGTCCTTGTACCCGGTCATCTAATTGTAAATTCATGCTTAGATCGATACTTCCGTTCATGTTAACCGTTATATGCGCTGCCCCTTTAGCACAACCAGTTAGCAGAATCATCATGAAGAACAGTCCGATGAACGTCCTCCATCTCCTTTTCAATGTGATACCTCCTCATTACTATCAATGAAAAATATGATCGAATATTCAATCATCTCAGCATTTAATAGTCCTTAATTTCCTATTAGAAGCCCTAAGTATTATTATATATGTATGAGCCCAATATTAATATATATGAGCTTGGTAGCTATCATATTTGGAGGCTACCTACACTAAACAGAATCTCACAAAAAAGGAATGATGTTATGACACACTCCAAACTTGAACCCAAAGTACTAGACGTTTTACAAGATAAAATTCAATTGATTAAGACTGACGAAGGAGCGATATATCTTGTTGGTCCCATCCGACTCCCTGTAAATCTATACGGAGAGACAGTTATTTTTCAATGGTATTGTTGGCTCAGTGGCTGCCATTTGACGGAAAATTACCAGGAAATCATTGATCAGCTATCATCTGCGAATTTGGCAGAATTCCAACAGTCGAGTGTTCTCGTATATGGAGATTTTGCAAACGCGGATGATGCACTTATTCGTATGCATTCCATTTGCCATACTGGCGACATATTTGGTAGCAAAAGATGCGATTGTGGCTATCAGTTAAAGCAATCGATGAAGAACATTCTAGATCATGGGACGGGTGCGTTGTTTTATTTGGCGAATCATGAAGGACGTGGCATCGGGTTATTCAGTAAGGCGATGGCATATGTGCTTCAAGAGAATGGCTACGATACAGTAGAAGCGAACGAGAGCCTTGGATTTGTCGATGATTCCAGAAATTACGGGGATGCAATCAACGTTCTAAAAATTCTACGAACAAAACCTGTTACGCTCATGACAAATAACCCTAAAAAGCTAGCAGCAATGAAGAATGCCGGGTTGGTCCTATCTGGAAGAGAATCTATATGGGGCGACAAATCAGAATTTAATGAGAACTATTTGAATACTAAGATTCAACGTTCTGGACATTTGGAGGAGGATGGGATCTGCCCAAATGATTGACTACGTAAACTTGCTAGCTTCGTCAAGAAAGAAGGGTTAACTATTTTATTTTATATCATTGCAATTCTCGTTGTTATATCTGACCAACTTTCTAAATATTTAATTCGCACTTATATTGCCATTGATGAAGACTTTACATTGTGGGGGTTGCAACTCACACATATCGAAAATAGTGGGATGGCCGGAGGTTTATTTCAAGGCTATGGAGTGATTTTCGGCGTTGTGGCTGTTTTATTCGTGATAGGTGTTTTTTATATTCGGAGAACTGGTGAAATGAAGGGTGCCCTCATCGATAGTAGCTTCGGATTCCTTGTCGGAGGAGCCATTGGAAATGGCATTGATCGGCTTTTGTTTGGGCAAGTGACAGACTTTATCATTCGCACCAAGGGAGTTCTTAACATCGCCGACCACGCTATTGAGATGGGTGTGTTACTTCTTATTATTTATGGAGCAGTTAGCTGGTGGTTGATGACTTCAAAGCACAAGTAAAAGTAGCAGACGCTGTTTTATGGGTGACACCTGAATATAACGATTTGATACAGAAGGCAGCAATTAAAAATCGAGTTTAGGAGATTTAAATGTGATATGAGAAATTTCAAAGAAAAATTGACAAGTTTTATGTATGGAAGATATGGAATAGATCAACTGTATTATGCCTCATTTGTAGCATTTTTTATTGTGACTATCTTCAATACTATCATCGGCTCTAGTTTTCTTAATTTCCTAGTTTGGGTTATTCTGATTTGGATGATTTTCAGAACATTGTCTCGTAATATTTACAAAAGGCGTATGGAAAACGAAAAGTTTATGAGGATTTGGAACCCTATTAAAGCCAAAGGGTCGTTGAATATACGCAGAATCAAAGAAATGAAAACACATCGGTTTCGCAGATGTCCACATTGTAAAACCGTACTTCGTTTACCGCGAAAATCAGGAAAGCATACCGTTAAATGTCCCACCTGCAAACAAGAATTTAAAGTGCGCGTGATGTTGTAAATAGGTTAATTGCCTAGGCAACGTTGTATTCATATACATTTATCTTCACTACGTGTGTTCATGCTTGCCGGTTACCGTTTCAGAGCTTAAAAAGCACCTTGAAGGTGCTTTTTATTTGTGGAACCTAAACAGATTGAAAATCGGAAGTAAGCACAGATTCATTAAATCCTTTAAAGATGAGCCACACCGCTAGAATCATTTCATTAGCTGCTACTGCGATCGCAAAAATACCACCCCAAGTAGAAACTTGTTGAAATACACCGAACATTACTAACAAGGCTGAAATAAAAACGAGCGTTGCACCTGTCATCCCCAAGATGGAAATAAATCTGGGTACGAGCTTGGTTTTATAAAATATATAGCTGTACATTATTGTATTAATACCTAACAAGAACAGAGGCCCAAGCATAAAGGTCCAGTCATGTATTGCTTTTAATATTATACCTGAAGCTTGAAAAGAGATGGTATCCGGGGCTCCTGCTGCTACAAATTCCCTGCTTAGGGTCAATAGGGACAGTACGCTGATTATACCCACAGTAATGACAATCGCTTCAAGAAACCTGAAGCACACATGCCATAGAGCAATAGTCTCATTATATTTTCTTAAGATTGGGAACATTGTAGTTGCAGTACCAATTGCTGAGACGACAAGAAATAACTCCATCAATGCTCCTAATATGATCTGGTTGGCATGTTCGGAACCTTTAATCAGGTAATCAGGGCCGTTTAGGATAGGATCGTATAATAGAAGACCTATTACCGCCGTAACGGCTGCAAGTAAAAACAGTACTCCCACAATTTTCGCAGCAACTTTGTTTGAAAAATTCATTTTTAATCTCCTTTTTTATGAATAGATTTAATCAAACCATTTCTTTGCTCAAACATACGTTTTTTCCATCCAATCCTTAATTCCAAGTCCCTCTGATTCATGTAATTCTGCCACATCAGACATTGTAATCAGCGATCCATCTTTGATTGCTATGAAGCTGTCTAGAATCGATTCAATTTCCGTAATTTCATGGCTCGTCATTATTAATGTCTGGGATTCCAGGTCAACAAAAGAAATCATTCCTTTCACAATGGATTTTCGTACCATAGGATCAAGTCCAGACAACGGTTCATCCATTAAAATGTATGGAGATTCTCTGGCCAGGGAGAATACGATTTTTAATCGACCACGATTTCCTTTGGAAAGATCTTTAATTTTCTTATTCGGATCTAGTTGCATAAACTTCATGATTGCTTCGGCCTTAGCTATATTAAAATCAGGAAATTGTGATGCCTGGAAACCCATTGCTTCTCTTACTGTGAATATGGAATAGAAAGAATCTTGCTCCGACAAATAAGAAACGATCTTGCTAATTTTTCGATTAGCAGTCATTCCATTAACAGTTACAGACCCACTCGTCGGTAGAGTTAATCCGGCAATAAGCTTCAATAGTGTAGACTTCCCGCTCCCGTTCTCACCGACAATGCCAAATATTTTACCTATGGGAAGTGTGAGTGATATATTCTTAACTGCTGTCTGTTGGACAAATTTTTTAGTAACGTTAGTTAATTGAATCATTTCATTCTTCTCCTTTCTCCAATTTATTTAAGTAATCTTGTAACCCTGTGATGATTTCTTGTGAGCTGTATCCCATTTCCCGCATGATCTGGGCGAACGTTTGAATCTGCTCTTTTCGTAAAATATCACGTAGTCGAACCAATCGTTCTTCTTGTTCCGTAACGTATGTTCCTTGGCCTCTTCTCGTTTCAAGAATCCCCTCCCGCTCCAATTCACTATACGTACGTTGAATTGTGTTTGGATTGACACTGTATGTGACCCCCATGTCGCGGACTGAAGGAAGTTTCTGACCTGATTTCAACTCATTGCTAACAATCATCCGTTTGACCCGATCCGCTAATTGTAGATAAATTGGTTTTGATGTATTAAATTCATCCATTGTTACTTCTCAACCTTCCTATCAACGAGCCATACGCTCAAGTAAAATAATCCAATGAAACACATGAAGTGGTACAGATATTCACCTACATATACTTGTATAGGCTCTATTTGAAAAGTCGGAAAACTCATCCTCAAGTCTCCCCATTGCGTTAGATTAAATGAAACGAAATAGGCATCTATTCTAAATTTGATAATGACTGCCCCAAGAAGTGCTAACCAACTCCAACGTCCGATTCTATGTTTTATCGAGTGGTATAAAGACCAGAGAAATAACACCAAAACTCCAATCTGCATTGAGACAATCATAATATGAACAAATATTAACAAACCTGATATCCAAGTATCAGTCCAATATTGTTCAATGAGGTTGAACCTGGGAATGATCAACAAACTCGCCATCATATATAGAACGACTAAAGATACAACCATCATAATGAGCCCATTCAATACTTTACTTAGGAGTAAGGTCGTAGCAGATTGTGGATTATGCAGAAACAGATGCATCTGATTGGCTTCTGTTTTCAGACTGATAAACAACATGATTGGAAAATAAAAAATATGGAATAAAATAATGATTAGTAAGGGTGCAAAAATAAAAAAGGAATCACCCATTCTCATGACTAAATACAGCGATAATAAGAGTACTAGAAAATTTATTACTAGTCCTACTAAAAAAATAGTTCTTGTTAATCGAAAATCTTTTTTGAATAAAGCCGCCCAAGCCATCAAGTAGATCTCTCCTTTCTTGTTAAAATAAGCCATATAAATTGTATTAATGTTATAGTACACTAGATCATTAATTCATGTCAATAGATTAAATCTACTCATAATCTCAATTTGATTGGCGAATTAAGGCAAAATTAAAAGGCATGAGCCCGGTACAGTACCGGACTCATGCCAAACAAGTTACTTAATAAATTATATTCCTCAATCAGCGCGTCCATAATATTCTCTTTCACTAAAGACCGACTATCTGTCGGTAATATAGTAACATGTTTTTTTGTGTTGTTAATATTTACATGTAAATCCTTTTTATCAAAAAAGCCCTTTAGCCATACGGATGATCATCCGGGCGGCTAAAGGATCTTTTTTCTACTTTTGACTTATTATTAATTCCAGATCTCGTCAGCAATTTCTTTTATATACGCAATCTTGCGCCATTGCTGCTCCTCTGTCAGGTGGTTGCCTTCTTCCGTGGAAGCGAAGCCGCATTGCGGGCTCAGGCAAATCCGGTTTAAATCGACGTACTGCTTTGCTTCCTCGATACGATTCAGAATATCTTCCTTGCTTTCAAGCTCGCCAAATTTGGAGGAAAATAGGCCAAGCACGACCTGCTGATTGTCTTTCAGGAAGCGCAGTGGCTTGAAATCGCCTGCCCGTTCGGTATCAAACTCCAGATAGTAGCCGGAGTAGTTATTGATACCCAGAAGCGTTTGCACGATAGGCTCATAACCTCCGCCTACTCCAGCATAAGTCGAAACATAATTGCCTCGGCATACATGTGTGGTTACAACGAGATCATCCGGCAGACCGGATACTACTTCCTCGTTCAATTTCGCAAATTCTTTCGCATATTCTTCTACATTCACGCCGATCTGCTTCATAATTGCTATAAACTGTTCGTCGCAAAGCGCTCCCCACGTACAATCGTCGATTTGGATGCTGCGGCAGCCCGCTGCATAGAAAGCAAGTATCGACGATTTATAAGCTTTGGCAATATCCGAAACAAGCTCAGCCCGATTCGGGTATATGATCTTTGTGCTTTCCTTATTTTCTGTCCGGTCCAGTTCGAACAAGAATTGCGCGGCCGCTGGAATCGATTGACGCGCAATGACGTCCTCACCTGCAACTTCTTTTAAAAATGCATAATCTGCAACAAAAGGATGGCTGCTGTAACTTATTTTGCCTGTCAATTGAGTTGTTTCGGGTCTGGATTCCGCGCCGGTAAATTGATAGCCTTGATCAATAATTGTCCGTTCTACACCGTCAAATCCCCAGAAGAAGTCAAGATGCCACCAAGAGCGGCGGAATTCGCCGTCTGTTACAGCTTGAAGACCAACCTCTTTTTGTTTCTGCACGAGTTTAACGATTTCGTCGTTCTCTACTTCTTTCAGTTGCTCAGCGGTAATTTCACCGCTCTTAAATTTTAATCTAGCATCTTTCAACGCGAGGGGGCGTAGGAAGCTACCAACGATATCATATCTAAATGGTGTAACAATTCGCTTTTTAGGTTCGGTTTGGGTGCTCATATACTAATCTCCTCGTAAAATAATTTATAAAATTAGTATAGCATGCCCGATTGGCTATACCGATCTACCAATAAGCTATGACAGGTTATAGTTATTAGCTATAGCTAAGCTTTTGAATGCTGAAACAGTTGCTTTTGGGTGTACGGCTCTACTTTCGCTGTATTCAATTCTATTATCCTCGCTATGATATAATATAGATATGACCGCTAGGAGGGGAAAAGATGGCCCATATTCACTATATTGAGAGTAATACTACGCACGCGAGCAATTTTGTTATTGATGTCCCCGTGGGCTATCACTGGCTACTTGTAATCACCAAGACCCCAGCGCAATTCTGGGTAAATGGCGGGCTCAAGGAATATCCTGCTCACAGCGCAATCCTCTATAGTCCATCGCAGAAAGTCTATTATCGTGCTTGCACCGATCATTTCATCAATGACTGGATCCGTTTCGAATCCAATGAACCTTATATTACGGAATCTCCACTTCCACTCGGGGTTCCCTTTGCCCTGGGTGACCCAGAATACTGCCACAAGCTGTTTGAATTGCTTGTCATCGAGCATAATTTTAACCGGGATTACAAAAAATCTTCCATCGATTATTTGCTCCGGACACTGTTCAACAAACTATGGGAATCCTACTTCCAAGATGATATTACACCTCAATACTACAAATTACTGAAACTGCGCACGGCTATTCAAACCAACCCGGACGATTATTGGACAGTTTCAAAAATGGCGGATTTTCTTCAAATCAGTCCAGGCTATCTCCAGAACATCTACAAAAAAACGTTTGGAATCTCCTGCATGGATGACGTTATCAACAGCCGAATTCGTATGGCAAAAGAATACTTAATTCACAACGCTCAAAGCATTGCTGAAGTGGCTTCCCAGTGCGGATATCAAAATGTGGAACACTTCTGTAGGCAATTCAAACAAATAACTGGGCAAACACCCAGAAATTTTCAGAAGTATGCAAAAGGTTAATACCGAATTATAATTTTGTAGCACTGATTATGTC
Organism: Paenibacillus crassostreae; assembly: GCF_001857945.1. Taxonomy (NCBI): domain Bacteria; kingdom Bacillati; phylum Bacillota; class Bacilli; order Caryophanales; family Paenibacillaceae; genus Paenibacillus; species Paenibacillus crassostreae. The sequence goes on along the minus strand of NZ_CP017770.1, from coordinate 4,077,088 downwards.
GTAGAATTAGGCGATGCGAGCAAACATAAAACTTGATGCAAAGGATACAGGAGCTGACTATGAATTCAATGAGTTACAGTTTCAGTGAGCGTTCAATTCTTAAAGGGAACGGTTATAAACCTCCTAATTCACACCAATGGGGACCGGGTGTCCGCGACGTTTATGCCGTTCACTATATTGTAAGCGGAAAGGGATATTTGAAGACATGTCATACTACTTTCTCTCTGAAAACAGGCGAAAGCTTCATTATTTTTCCGCATACGGAAGTGTATTATTATCCTGATCCGCAGGACCCGTGGGAGTATTATTGGATTGAATTTAACGGAGCGGAGGCCTCACGTCTAGTATCGATGATTAATATTGCGCCTGATCATCCGGTCGTGGAGGCATCTCCACAAGATTTCAAACCATTATTCCATATCATCAAGGCCGCTGGAATAGAGCCTTTTGAACGAGAACGTTCTGATGCAGGACTACATCTTTTATTGTCATATTACATGGAGTACTACCCTAGTGAACAAGCTTTTCTCAAAAAAGACTACGTATTATCAGCAAGGGAATACATTGAAAGCAACTTTTGGAAATCTTCATTATCTGTACTGGATGTAGTGGGATTTGTGAAGATTGAGCGTAGCTACTTGTTTCGGTTATTCAAGGAAGAAAACGGGATATCCATTTCCGGCTATCTGACCGTTTTCAGGATTCAACGTGCCTGCGAATTATTAGCAAATTCTCAGTTATCTATCAAGTCATTGGCTTATTCCGTCGGCTATCAGGACCCGTTGTATTTTTCAAAGATATTCAAAAAAGTAACTTCGTATACTCCGTCGCAATATAGAAAAGCTTACAGTGCTTTAGCGAAATAGCACACATTTCCCGGATTCACGAAAGTATTTAATCAATTGCTCAATGGGCTCGCGTCCGCATTTCAATTGCTCGCCAAGACAGTCTATACATAGGAATTCTTGAGCATTTCGTGTTACAAGCTTGAGGTAAATCGCCACATCATCCGTCATAAGGGGTACTCCGCATTTTTTGCATGTTCTATTCATGTTCACGCTCTTCTTTACACCAGTTTAGCCCGCACAATTAGACAATCATGAGCCGGAACTACAGGCGCGTATCTTTCTCTGAATACGCCGATTTCTTTATGCTCCCAGCAGTCATACAACGACAGCGATTTTCCGGAAGCATAGGGAAGTCCGATATCCCAGAATTGCAGCGACATTTCCCTTTGACCATCGCTCAGATTGAAGAAGCCTATAGCAACGTCTCCGTCAGTTAACACTTTTACCAACATAAACACATCATCAGCATGAAACCACTGCGGTTCCGGCTTGATACGATAAGCACCACGGCCTTCCACATCCTGATTGATGGCAATCAGATCCCGGTTCATCAGAATATCCCTGGTGGGCTGGTTTGCTTTGCGGATGTCGCTGCCGATCATAAGCGGAGATCCCATCATGCTCCATAAAGAAAAATGGGTCTTGTACTCCACATCATTGCAACCGCCAATTTGACTTCCGATAAAGTCGCTGTTGCTGCCTCCGTACATGCCCACCACAAGCATATCCATATCATTGTGGCAGTATGATCCTGTAAAGCTCGCTTTATCAAGCTGTGACAAGGTTAGACTCTTGATGGAATCCCAGCTATCTTGAATATCTCCCGTAGAGCGATACATATGCGCCCCGGACTCACGAATCCATTGATATACATTATCTTCGCCCCAATTACATGCTGAAAACAAAATATCTCTTCCACAGTTTTTAAGCGCTAAACTCATGCGTTTGTACAGCAGTTCCCCTGAAATATGTCTCGGTTTAAAACAATAATCATATTTAAGAAAATCTACGCCCCATTCTGCCAGTAATTCCGCATCCTGAAATTCATGTTCAAAACTCCCCGGATACCCTGCGCATGTATGTGTTCCTACACAAGAGTACATCCCAAATTTCAGCCCCTTCGAATGAATATAATCTGCAAGCGCCTTCATTCCATTTGGGAATTTAATAGGATCGGCGACTAATTTGCCATCATCGTCCCTATCTTTCAAGCTCCAGCAGTCGTCAATAACGATATATTCATACCCTGCATCCTTGTAACCCCCTGCGACAATAGTATCAGCAGCTTCCCGAATAAGTTGCTCATTAATGTCCCAAGTAAAAGTGTTCCATGAGTTCCATCCCATGGGCGGCTTCAAGCCGAGTTGTTGTTCGTACATATCAATTATCATCCTTTCGCGTATCCTTAAAGATTAGGTGTAAGAAGAGCAGAAGCAATATCTTTATGTATTTAACCATACACGACTCTTTGGATCTATAGCTTGACGTTGCTTTCACATCGACTTATGTTGCTTTTCTCCTGAAGAAAGAAAGCTCCTTCACTGGACAGCGCGTCCTTCGAAATTTTCGCTCAGAGATTGTCAAAAATATAAATTAGATATTAAAATATATAAATTTTAACTTTTTTGAGTTACATCTAACAATAGATCAATAACTAGTGAGGATAGGTCATTGTTTGAAAGGAACTGATAATTTATTATAGTTTCGTAGTGTGTAAGCGTTGTCAATTAAAGGGGTTAAAGTATTCGATGTTCATCAGGAGCCATCTTCAAATTGAAGTATGTCTAGTTTATGAAAGGGGGAGAACCTCGAAGTTGGTCGTTTGAAAGCTTTGATTTCACAAAAAGGAGTGACACGATGCGTAGTCAAAGCATAAGAAGCAATTCTATCAAAAAATTTCTTTATATTTCGCCCTTTATGGCTTTACTTGCTGTCTTTGCATACTACCCACTCTATGGATGGGTTTATGCGTTCTTTGACTACATGCCGCCGATTCCGCTGTCACAAGCGCCATTTGTTGGTTTCAAATGGTTTCGTTCCTTAGTAGAAAACCAGGTGAAGGTCGATCAACTGCTTCAGGTAATCAAGAACACGTTCGGCATAAGCGGAATGAGTTTACTTTTCTCTTGGCTTCCTATGGTTTTTGCAATCTTCTTGACGGAGATCAAAGCTGTGCGTTTTCGTAAATTTATTCAGACTGTAACCACTCTTCCAAACTTTATCAGTTGGGTATTGGTATATTCACTGGCATTTTCCATGTTCTCAAGTGAAGGTATCTTCAACGGCTTTTTGAACCAGATGGGGCTTATCGAGACTCCTGTACTCCTTCTTCAGAAATCGGACCATGTCTGGATTACGATGTGGATATGGGAGACATGGAAGTCATTGGGTTGGTCGGCCATTTTGTATATAGCGGCGATTATGAGCATTGATGAATCCCTATATGAAGCAGCTTATGTAGACGGTGCAACAAGAATGCAGGTCATCCGGCATGTGGTTTTGCCAAGTATGCTGCCGACTTATTTTGTGCTATTGATGCTTCAAATTGCCGGATTCCTAAACAATGGATTGGAGCAATATTTCGTTTTCCAGAATGCATTCAACAAAGACACCATACAGGTGTTGGATCTATATGTGTACAACCTCGCCATGGGGGGCGGTAGTTATTCCGTTTCCGTCGCGATCAGTATGCTGAAAAGCCTTATAAGTGTTGTGCTTCTCTTTTCCGTAAACGGGCTATCCAAATTGTTAAGAGGAGAGGGCATTGTATGAGTGACAACCAAACAGAACTAGCGTCAAATGCCAAAAAAAATAACAGCCGCGTCTCCAAAAAAATCAAAATGCAGATGAGTACAACCGACAAAATAATTTCGGTTACGATCTATGTCCTATTTTCTCTCTTTGCATTTATTTGTGTATATCCTTTTTACTCGATCATTATCAATACCATAAGCGCCAACGACCTCAGTGCCAAAGGTGCAATTGTGTTTTGGCCCAAGGGGATCCACTTCCAGAATTATATTGACGTATTTAAGATCCCGGGGTTATGGAATGCATTTGTTATTTCTTTGGGGAGAACGGTAATAGGCACACTTTTGACAGTCGGGGCCTCTGCCTTTTTGGGATTCATGTTTGCCCAGGAGGATATGTGGGGGAAAAAATTCTGGTACCGGTTTACCATTATTACGATGTTTTTTAATGCCGGAATTATCCCTTGGTATTTAACCATGAGATCCTTGCATCTGACCAACAATTTCCTGGCATACATCCTGCCCTCCATCGTTGCTCCATTTTTCATCATTCTTGTAAAAACGTTTGTGGAATCCACGCCGAAGGAATTGCAGCAGGCGGCTAGCATTGACGGTGCCGGGACTCTAACTACCTTTTTCAAGATTATCTTGCCCATCAGCAAACCGATACTAGCTACAGTCGCCATATTCTCGGCGGTGAACCAGTGGAACTCCTTTCAGGATACGCTGCTGCTGGTTACAGACAGCAAATTGTACAGTTTGCAGTTTATTCTTTATAACTACATCAATCAAGCCAGCTCCTTATCCACCATGGTCAATCTGCAAAATGCCGGATCAACCGCCATGGCCAGTCTATCCACCAAGCAAACCACCACATCCATTCGTATGACAGTTACGATTATCGTTGTCGCACCTATTTTGCTTGTTTATCCGACTTTTCAAAGATTTTTTGTAAAAGGAATTATGATTGGTGCAGTGAAAGGTTAATTTGCACGGTTATGATAAATTAATCATTTGGGGGGCTGTAAATGAATAAATACAGTAAGCTGGCGAGAAAATCTATGTTGCTCTTTGGCACCACTCTTCTTCTGGGAACGATGGTATTAAGCGGATGCAGCGGCAATTCCAACAATGCAGCAGGTACATCAACCGAGTCAGCTGATCCTGGAGCAGGAATCGATCACAGCAAACCGCTGACCATTACCGTGTTCAATAACGCAGCAAATTACCAGGGAGAGCAGACCGGATGGTACGGAAAGCTAATTAAGGATAAGTTCAACATCACCCTAAATATTCTGTCTCCGCAGGTTGCGGGCGATCAGATATACAAGACAAGGTCGGCATCGGGAGATTTGGGTGACCTCCTAATTATTGACAACAGTCAGCTGGAGGAATTAATTCCAGCGGGTATGATTATGGATATCACGGATAAGATCAAGAATACAGAACACCTGTCCAAATACGTGGACAATCACTTTAAGCCCTTTAATGCTGCGTTCGAAAGTATAAATCCTGAAGGTAAAATTTATGCCTTGCCGACTTTTGTATCGGACACTTCCCCAACGACATTCTCGGAAGAAATCCCTTACTCCAGTCCGATTATGCCTTGGGATTATTACAAGGGAATCGGATCTCCCAAGCTGAACAATCTGACTGATCTGCTGAATGTACTGAAGCAGATGCAGGAGAAATATCCCAAGACACCGGACGGAAAGGCGATCGTTCCGATCACCCTTTGGAAGGACTGGGACAATGGAAGTATGGAGAACGTTCGTTGGTTGAGCAACTGGTACGGCTATGAACAACCTGATGGAACCTCGACCATTCAGTTGAATGCAAAAGGCGATATCGTTCCGCTCGTTGACGACAACAGTATGTATAAGAAAATCCTCCAATTCTATTATGACGCCAATCAGATGGGGTTGGTTGACCCTGACTCACCATCCCAGGATTGGAATAAAGTCTCTGAAAAGCTGACCAATAAACAGGTTCTTCTCTTATGGTATTCCTGGCAAAGAGGCTTCTATAACACCATTGAAAGAGGCACTAAAGGTGATGGGAATGTTGCCATTCCGATCGCCGATACTCACATTATCCAGAATAGCGATGCCTACTTCGGAAACGGAAGAGTATTTGCTGTTGGTTCAAAAGCGAAAAATCCTGAAAGAATCATTGAATTCATGGATTGGCTGGCCTCTCCTGAAGGTCTTCGCTACTATACCAATGGATTTGAAGGCTTCAATTATGAAAAAACGGCAAACGGCAAGTTTAAGCTGACTGAAGTAGGTCAAATCGCTTTCCAAGAAAATACCCCCGTTCCTGAACAGTACGGAGGCGGAGGATATCAAGACGGGCAGAGCAAGATCAACACTATGATTATGAGCGATTTTGTAGTAGATCCGGAAACAGGTGAATTTTACAACAACAATTATTGGAGCTCAACCATCGAGGCGAATAAGACAGCTCTAACTACGGAATGGCAGAATACTTATAATGCAAGCACCCCGACAGAGTACTATCAGAACAACAATATGATCGATATCGTGCCAAATATCAATACAAGTCTCGGGTCGGATTCGTCGGACATTAAGAATAAACGAAGCCAGATCTCAGATTATGTTAAGAATACCTCATGGAAAATGATATTCGCTAAGAATCAATCAGAGTTCGATCAGCTCTGGACAAAGCTGAAGACTGATGTGGTCGGTCTCGGTTGGGATGATGTCATTGCCGTGGATACGGAAAGAGCTCAAAAAATCGTTAAACTGCGTGCTGATGCAGTCGCGAGCAAATAAATCATGGTTACAACAAGCGATTGCAATATCGTGATTTAATCAAAGATAAGGGACGTTCCAAACAGCCTGATCAGGTCTGTGTGGAACGTCCCTTTTTTGTCTTATAAGGCTGCATGCAGCGAGTAACCTTGGAGCAGTCAGCTAAAAGATGAGCTTGGAGAACTGATATAAGCCGTTCTTCCAGACCGGCCAATCATGATCGCCGTTTTCCTCTACCCAGATATGTGGTACGGAATGCTGCGTCAAATAGGCATACGTCCGGTCGCTGACATTCTTGAGACTGTCCAGATCACCGCACGATAGCCAGAGCAGACTCAGCATTTCTGTGGTCTTCTGTGGTTCCGGGACTAACAACTCGGGTAACTTCGTATTGGGAGCCGGGGAAAATGCCCCAATTCAAGCGAAGCGGTCCAGATTGTTCAGACCGATATTCAGGGACTGTCCTCCGCCCATGGATAATCCGGCAATGGCGCGGTGCATTCGGTCTGTCCGGACCGAATAATTCGCTTCGATATAGGGGATAAGATCATGGAACAAATCCGACTCAAATGTTTCGAACGCCTGCACCTTGTCCGGAGCAAAAATGTCTCCTTCTGCCCGGTCGTTCAACATCGCTCGGCCGTTGGGAAGAACGACGATCATGGGCTTCAGCATTTGATCAGCATACAGATTATCCAGAATGATCTGGGGCTTGCCGTGAGTGTACCACTCATTCTCATCTCCGCCAATCCCGTGCAGCAGATACAAAACGCTGTATTCCTGCCTATCGGAATAACCTGGCGGCGTATATACTCTTGCCTTCCGGGAATTGCCTAGTGTCGTGGAGGGATACTCTATGGTATGGATCTCCCCCTGGACAATGTCTTCCCTTTCCTTGTCATATCCAGACGGTACCATTTGCATCTTATAATTCTGCTGACTCTCGTTCATTGAAGCTCATTCCTCTCTTATCTATGAATAGACTGCCGCTCGAAATATTGCTCGACCAGAAATTGCATAACCTCACCCGGCGGCTCCTCCACAAATTCTGCCTTGTCTGCAAAAACCATGCCGTAAGGCGCTTCCTGCGTACATGGTTCCCAGAGAGGCAACTCCTCACCGGTAGAATCTTTGCCGTTCGGATTGCCCGTGCCAATGAAATAGGCAAGATAATTGCACATTTGGCGAGCTAGATCATAATGCTTGCCTACAAAAGGCCGCCAGCATTTGGCCAGTGTCTCGAAATGAAACCACAGATCCACCGAATGAAAGGTTCCAGGATTATCCCAGCCCGGAATATCAGCATCAAAACTGTAATAATACATCGGGACGCGGCTGCCGGAATCGCTGTTTGCCTTAACGACAACACGGGATGCATATTCAATGTTATTCACGGAAGCTTTCTGGATCATTTCCTCCAGATTTCCTGAATCAACGGTGCATAGATTAAGGTACTTTTCCGCTTCCGCGCCGAACAATTCAACAGCATTTGCCTTGAATTCATCCACACTGCTGGCGTCAGGAACACTAAAAAATTCAGACGAGGTATTTCCCAGCATGACCGGTACCTTATGGTACTGTCCCTTCAGAAAAAGGTTATACGGATTGCCCGTACAATACAACTGATCCATGACTGTTCCCCAGAATTTCCCGTATTCTAGCATTTTATCGCGGAGATATACTGCGTCCAACTTACGTGCCTCTTTCAAAGTCGACACTCCTAAATATTCAAAGAATGCTGCTCCCTCCTCTTCGGCCTCTTTAAGGGTCCGGTTGTGCGGAGGGACCGGACTGTTCGGGTACAAGGGGTTAAAGATCCCGCTCATAATGACGGCCCGTTGAAACAACTCATCATTCTGCGGCGAAGTCAGCTGGCTCAGCACACTTCCGCCACCTGCAGACTGTCCTCCTATCGTGATTTGGTCAGGATCTCCGCCAAAAGCAGCGATATTGCGTTTCACCCACTGAGTACCCGCCTGCTGGTCCAAATGTCCGAAATTCGCGGGAGCATCAGGCGATTCCGCAGTAATTTCAGGATGGCTCAGAAAACCAAACGCGTTCAAGCGGTAATTCACGGTTACTACGACAATCCCCCGGCGAGCAATGCGTTCACCGTCAAACTCCATTTCGGCTGTATGGCCGACCTGAAGTCCCCCGCCAAAATACCATACAAAAACGGGAAGCTTCTCATCGGTGCTGACGGCCGGTGTCCAGACATTCAGGTAAAGGCAGTCCTCATCCATCGGAAGATCCGGATCAACCGACCATTCGCGGGTATAAATATTATTCACATCTATGACGGTCGGGGCCTGCAACGAAATAGGGGCAAAATCATATGCTTTCAATTCCCCTTCCCAATCTTGCACAGGCTGGGGAGCACGCCAGCGATTCTCCCCCACAGGTGGGGCGGCAAACGGAATTCCCTTGAAGCTGGTAATACGAGGATCAGCCGCCGGCAGTCCTTGGACCATACCATTTTCAACATGCACTACTCTTAACATCCCTTTACTCCTCCCTCAATAAAAGCGCTTTCTTTTTTATTTACTCAAAAACAATGAAATTTCTTATTTACTTATTGTTGTATTATGAATAAATTACCACCCTTCTTTATTGATAATTTCTAATAATAATAAATTCATATCTCAGTGACACCCTACGGGATTTTGCCCAAATCTCCTTATTTACAATATAAATTATAGAGAAATCCTGAGATTCAGACAATGATATTTACTGACCATTAATTGATCTATCCGAAGAAAGAAGAAGGATACCCGGTGGCCTGAATGCATAACTTCTGGTGCTCACTCCATCTGCGTACTCCCTTTTCGCTTCGGCCTCCAACTATTGCCATCAGCTGTTTCAACAACGAATCTAAACAGATATTAATAGGGACAAGTATTTTGTATCACAACACAAAGAGCGGCCACGTTAGGGCCGCCCTTTGTGTTGTAAAATTGTCACATAATCTTGCACTGTACATATCGCAAGCCTTGATTTAATTTTGCCTAATATAATGGAAATAATTGAAATCAGCATAACCGCCCGAATGATCGGTCGCATAATTGAATAGTCCAATTCTGTACCCCATAAAATGATCCAGCGTATATTTCATATGCAGCGTCCGGCCGATCGGCTTCCAGGCTGTTCCGTCTTCCGAATAGAAGAACCTTGCCTGATCCAGGCTATCCTCAAAATTGAATTCAATTTTAAAATAAATGTATTCACCGGTGAACACAACACTCTCCACCGTCTCCTCCCAGCCGTCACCGCCGTTCACACACATATTAATGCTGAACTGTCCTGGCTCCCCCGCTGAGATTCCTACAATGCCATACTCATTCTGCAGCGCCACCATTCCTGCACGTTCGCCGGGCTGCATTCCTGAGAGTTCTAGCAATGTCTCCGCGCTGCAAGACGGCCCTTCCGTACGTTGCGTCAGTGTATTTCGCGCCAATAGGATGCTGTCTGCGGGTTGACCGGTACGGAGCCGCAGATATCCCGGCCGCTCTGTGACAGACCATAGACTATTATCCGGATTATGATTCCACTGCCAGTTCAGAGCCAGCTGATTGGTCTCATAATCGAACTCATCACTGATTACAAGCGGCTTCGGCTCCGCAACAGGAAGCTTTGTCTCAAAAATTTGAGGTGACGAACCGTTATCTCCGATGACTGGCCAATCATTCTCCCACCTTACAGGAAGCACGCAGGGAATCCGCCCGACAGCATCATGATCCTGAAACAGTACAGCATACCAATCCTGAGACGGGCTATCAACAAGACCGCCTTGCGCTACACCGTTATTATGATAGCCCAGATCATCGTCCAGAATAATTTTCCGTTCATAGGGGCCCAGAAGCTCGCGCGAACGATAGCATATCTGACGTCTGCGCTTATTTCCGGTTCTCGGCCATTCAATAAAGAACAAATAGTAATAACCGTACAGCTTGTAGGCATGACAGCCCTCGATGCGCAGACCTATGTCTGTCCGTTCGCCTTCGAGCAACAGTTGATCAGTTCCATCGGGCTTCACAGCCGTAAGATCTTCCGTCAGCTCCTTAATACGAATATCACCGTTACCGTAAATCATATAATTGCGGTTATCGTCATCCAATAATAAACCAGGATCATGGTGAAGCCCCGGGATCACCGAACGCTCCCATACTCCATGTTCAATATCCTCTGTGCGGTAGATATATAAACGGTCCATGTCATTAGAGGAAAAGCAAACATAGAATACCCCGTCCTTGTAGCGGAGGGATGCCGCCCAAGAACCCTTTCCGTAAATACCTTTACTGTCCAGCAACCGGTGGGCATCGTTATCCTCAAAGGTATCATATACATAATTCACAAGTTCCCAATCTTTCAAGTTAACCGATTTCATAATCGGGCAGCCCGGCATAGAATGCATACTCGTACTGACCATGTAGAATATAGGACCAACCCGAATTACGTCAACATCTGGAATATCTGCCCACATGATAGGATTGGTTATTGTAGCGGTATTCACTGTATTTCCCCCTTAGGATAAATTCCTCTACTCCATAAACTGCCATGAGACAAGCTTAAACAATTCAGACCTAGTCTTACCCGTAAACACTAGATACAGGTCACGTGTCCCTTCTGCTCCGCTAACCTCCGTCTTTAACTCCATCTGTTTTTCCGTCCCATTCGCAGCGGGAACCAGCAGTTCGCCAATTAATAGACCTGCCGGATCGTCCAGATGCAGTTCAATGGTCCCGCCGCCCTCTAAGCTTATGACAGAAGCACTAAATGCCACGGCACCTTTATTGAAATCTACCCCTGATAACCCAATCCAGTCACCATTGTCAATTCCTGATACTCTTCTTTCTCCCAAGGCTGCGCCAGTTTCCGTATTTACGCCTGCACTCCACCCTATCGTTTCCGCTTGTATACGTTGATAAGGGCTTAAGAATTTGATTTGCTGCACACCTTTATAGTCCGCTTCAATATTTTGAATGGAACCATCCTCGTTATGGATAAGACGGTTGAGGTGTGTCGAACGGTAGCCGTTCGCAATTCCCTGTGCTTTGGACAAGGTTTGTGCGTGATAGGCGATGTACCATACATCATGAAATTCAAAAATCGCATGATGGTTATTGCCTGACACTCCGAAAAAATATCCCGGATTCTTTAATATCGTCTCATGATATGTCCAGGGACCCATCGGTTTGTCGCTCGTCATATATGCAATCTCTCCAGCAGGAGGACTACCCTCCGGACGTTCCCCATCATAGAAATTCGAACAGTAGGTATAATAGTAGACTCCTTCCCGCTTATGTATGCCGGCATCCTCGAACATGAACGGGGCAGGAATAACCTCAGCAGTACCCACTACGCTGGTCATGTCATCTCCAAGCTTCATCACCCGTGCTGTACCTGGTTCCGCGTATTCTTCCTCCGGAACTCCGCCTCCGAAATAGATGTAACCCTTGCCGTCATCATCAACCAGAACCGCCGGGTCAAAAAGCCAAGTGACGTCCTCAACTCCCGGAGTTGAACGCAAAATGAGTGCCTCACCGATAGGGTCAACCCATGGTCCCACCGGGCTGTCACTCGACAGAACGCCAATGCCGCTTGCATTATTGGCGAAATACAGAAAGAATGTATCCTTGCCGTCGATCACCTTATGGACCGCTGCAGGCGCCCATGATTGGGTAGCCCACTTAGCCGCCCCGTCCGGTCCTGCAACCGCAATCTCGCCATGATCGGTCCAGTTGACCAAATCACTGGAGGAAATTACCGCAATTTTATTGATACTGCTGTAAGTGTTTTCCTTTACCACGCCGTTCCCGTCGTACTCCAGCGCGTCATTGGTCATGTACAGATAGACTCGGTCTCCGAATATCAGGGCATACGGGTCGGCCCCATATCTATTCGCAACCACGGGATTACCATTAGATGGAACCTTTCCGATTGCTTGATTCAATTGAAATGTCATTTGATTTCCTCCATTTTTTTAAATTTTTGAACTTCATTAGGCCAAGGGTTCTATTGAACAGTCTAAGTGTTCGGATCATATTTATCCCTTTGGTGTAAATGTATAGGAGCACCCGGCTTGTCCTGTGAACGAAACGGGGACAAGGCCGGGAGCATCTAAGCGACAAGGGCCAGAAACTGTACAAGTCACAACCGCTTCAGTAACAAGCCCCTCTTCCCAGGCAAAATCGAGGGTATATCCTCCCCTTGCCCGCAGCCCCTTGACGCTTCCCTCGCCCCAGCTTTGCGGCAATGCTGGTAACAGCTTGATTCCTTCGGCGTGGCTTTGCAGCAGCATCTCGGCAATCCCCGCCGTTCCTCCAAAGTTACCGTCAATCTGAAACGGAGGGTGGTTGTCAAACAGGTTAGGCAGCGTTGAATGCTGTAAAAGAGATCGGACATTGGCATAGGCCTTGTCCTGATCCTTCAATCTGGCCCAAAAGTTAATAATCCAGGCCCGGCTCCAGCCGGTGTGACCACCGCCGTTCGCAAGCCTTCGTTCCAGTGTTCTACGCGCAGCTTCAGCCAATTCCGGTGTATGCTCCAAGCTGAAAGCGTCGCCGGGATAAAGCGCAAAAAGATGAGAGATGTGGCGATGTCCCGGCTCCAGCTCTTCATAATCCTCCATCCATTCTTGTATCTGGCCATACTTTCCAATTTGTGGTTTGGGAAGACGCTCCAGAGCGGCAGCTAGTTCTTCGCGAAACGCCTCGTCCACGCCGATAATCTCAGTACTGCGGATGCAGGCACCAAACAGCGCTTCTATAATTTGAAAATCCATCGAAGCCCCAACACAGAGCACTCCAGACTCACCGTTAGGTAACTTGTAGGTATTCTCTGGAGAGACGGAAGGGCAGGTAATCAGTCGGCCTTCCGCATCTTCTATTAAATAATCAAGCAGGAACTGTGCCGCCTCCTTCATCGTCTCATACGCCTTTGCCAGGAAATAACGGTCCTGACTGAACCGATAATGCTCCCATAAATGCAGGCACAGCCAGGCGGCACCCAACGGCCAAAAGGAAGCTGGCAAGTAGGTATCCTGCGGCGCCGTGTCTGCCCAGATATCCGTATTGTGATGCGCCGTGAATCCCCGACAACCGTACATGACCCTGGCCGTGACCCTCCCCGGTTCCTTCATCCGCTCAACCAGATCAAACAAAGGCTCATGGCATTCAGCCAGGTTGCAGATTTCTACAGGCCAATAATTCATTTGCGCATTGATATTAATCGTGAACTTACTGTCCCATGCCGGAGTAAAGCTATCATTCCAGATACCCTGCAAATTTGCGGGCAAGGAGCCTTGACGGCTGGAAGAAATCAGCAGATAACGGCCATACTGGAAATAGGTCACAATCAGACCATTATCCTCCTCCCCCTTTTGAAACCGTTTCAGCCGCTCGTCAGTCGGCAGTCCACTCTGGTTTGGATTCTCTGGTAGCATCAGCTTAACCCGTCCATACAGCCCACGGTAATCTGCGGTATGCCGAGCCAGCAGCTCTTCATAAGGAACCTGGCTCAGTTCTTCCAGCCGTCTTTTGGCGTAGAGGTCCGGATCGGAATGGCGGAACGAGGTTCCTGCAGCAAGCAGCAGCGTAACTGAGCTTGCCCCATCCACAAGCAAATACTCGCCGACGGTTCGGCAGAGACCATCTTCTGTGACTGCCTTCAAGACAGCGGCAAAGGTGCTGCCCCCTTTGCCTCCGCAATCACCGTTCATAATCAGACCGTTATTCAACCATTTTTTTGTTTTCTCCAGATATCGCCAGTTATTGCGGGTAAACCTCGCCTTTAAGGATATTCCATCCTTATTGTCGGTGGAAATTCGTATGACAATGGCCTGATCCGGATAGCTAGCAAACATTTCGCGGCTATAACTCACATCCCCGATTCGGTACTTAATTCGGGAAACACCTTGCTCCAAATCCAGCTCTCTCCTATAGTCTTCAGCAGACTGCTCATGGTCGCCAAAGGATAGCAGTAATTCGCCCAGTGGCAAATAATGCCGCTGCGCTTCAGGCAGTCCCGCCATCGACATCGCTGCCAGTTCTTCTGCCTCCCTAAGCCTTCCCTCTATAATCAGCTTACGAATTTCGGGTAAATGAGGCAGAGCATCCTCATTATTGCGGTCACGCGGACCGCCGTACCACACGGAATCCTCATTTAGCTGCAGTTTCTCTTCGGCCGTACCTCCAAAAATCATGGCACCGAGCCGCCCGTTTCCTATCGGCAAAGCCTCGTTCCACTCTTCCGCAGGTTGGTTGTACCACAATCGCTGCCTGTATCCCGTGTTTATCATAATGGTATACTCCTTTAATCTTCTACTATCTCTTACATCAAAATATGCCGTATGTTATTCCAGAGTAAATGAAGCCAGATTGGCACCACCATTACCGGTATACGTAAAATACAGAGCTTGTACACCGTCTAGTAAAGCCAGATCAGTAGAGTATTCCTTCCAGATATTCGTAAAGCCTACCGGTATCCGTCCGAGTACCGGTCCATCCCATGATGTTTTGACTTCAAACTCACCCTGACAATATCCGTGCACCTTGATTTTGACTTTGGTGATTCCCTCGCATGCGAAATATTTAAAACCGGCGGTAGCCGAATCCGTCATATTAGCGATATAGCCAATTTCCTCGTCGCCATCCCTGCCGCCCTGGGTAATCTTCGGAAACCGGCTGTCCATCCATGCTCCGGTAGGGCCAAAGCCTCCCGTATACATTTCCTGATCTTTGCAGAACAAATGGCAGGCCAGGTATGCCGGATATTCTCCCCGGCCCTCCAGTGGTCCTCCGTTCGAACCGCAGGAGGTAATCTCCACCTGGGGAATAGTGCCATCCTCGCGGAATTCGATTCGCTCGATACATCCCTGCCGGCAGAATGCCGTTCCATTGGTGTGCCTATGATAAAAGATGTACCATTCACCATTAATTTCAACAATGCTGCCATGGTTATTGCCGCCATAATACATCGGTTGGTCCGCCGGCTTGTACGTATCAATGTGAAGATCGCAATTGCTTACAATGACTCCTTGATAGGTGAAGTCTCTGGTCGGATGCTGGCTGGTCGCATAGCACAGTTCATGCATGGAAATCGAGGAATAGATAAGGTAATAGGTATCTCCCTTTTTACGGATGGAAGGGGCCTCGAAGAACTCATATCCTTCGAAGCCACTCCCCTCGCTGTAAGGCTTACTCGGTGCAACAAATACAGGCTCTTCGATAATCGTGAGCATATCCGGTCCAAGCACCGTTGCCATTGCGCCGTGTCTAGATTTATCCCCGAAGGAACAGAATCCGGTGTAAAGATAGGTGTTCTCACCTTCAGTCATCACACCTGGGTCAAACTGCGGCTCGTCACCTTCTCTTTCCCCCAAGCGTGTTCCATCGCCATATTTTACATATCCGTAGAACTCATACTTACCACCCGGCTTGTCGCAGACAGCCACCGATACTACGGGAACCTTGTCTAGCACATAGTAGAGATAGTACCGCCCATCCGGTCCAACGGTGACATCAGGAGCATAAAGACACATGCTTCCATCACGATTAAGCGGATCATCCGTAGTCTCATAGATTACACCCTCATAACGCCAATCTCCCAGATTGTCCTCCGGCGCAGACCAGCAGGCATAGTCATTCAAGCAAAAAGCATGTCCGTTAAAACGGTCATGTGAGCCATACACATAAACTCTTCCTTCGAAAACATATGGTTCACCGTCAGGGATATATTCCCAAGACGGGAGATATGGATTTAATCCTTGTTTTTTTATCATCGAATTTTCACCTTTGTCATGATTAATTTTTGCTTCACGGTTTGTCCCTTACAGTATAGTGAAGCGGCCTACCGAAGTCCATGACATATAACCACTTAACATTGATCTATTCTTAGATCATAGGTGATTTTCCGCGAATGAATTACGGTGCGGAAGAACCTGGTCCGAAACACCTATAAATTTCAAAGTAAACGCTTTAATTTCTACACTTCTAGTTATGTTATACTTTGGCAAAATTATATCCATTCGAGGATTGTTAAGAATTTCTTTAATAAAGGCTCCTTTTATACGGGAGAATACTGAAACCTTTTCCGGGAGAACGGAATGTCGGAAGATGTAATCCGATGTGGGACCCGGTGACCAAGCTGATCAAATTCATCCTGAAACTCCTTTCAGTGATCCCTTCTACGATCTTCCGCATTTCAATGAATTATTTACCCTGCAGACGGATGAACAGGACAACGATTTCTGGGAAGTAGCCGCATTTCGTCAAGCTGTTCTGGGATACACCGCTGCGCACCGGGGTCCGCCGATATTACGACAACTGTCTAAACTTCTTCAGCTTGCTGGCTCCCCCCTGTGTTAGGCTAGTTGTCATAGACCTCTATAATTAATAGAGTTAGAATAGAAGTTCTAGCGGAGGAGTAAATCTATGGCAAGGTTTAACGAAGAATTTAAATACTCAATAGTTACAAGAATGATGCCGCCGAAGAATGAATCGGTTCAAACAATAGCAAGGGAAACGGGACTTACAGAAGCTACATTATACAATTGGAAGAAGAATGCTAAATCAAAAGGAATGGCTGTTCCTGGTGGAGAGACAGAATCAGAACGTTGGAGCACACAGGACAAGTTTTCCATTGTTGTTGAGACTGCAACGCTTAGTGAAATTGAACTAGCAGGATACTGCCGCAGTAAAGGTCTGTCTGTTGAACAAATCCAAGCTTGGCGTAATGCTTGTATGCAAGCCAATGGCAGTGTCGCGGAAGAAGTAAATCCAGTTCTAAACCAATCTCTACACATTGTGAAACGGGTCCAAATCAAGTTTGGATGTGGGATATTACATGGATGCTCGGGCCGGCTAAAGGTATCTATATAGTAGAAGAATTATTGCGTGGGATGTATCTACTTCCTTCAATTGCTCGGCGGTAATTTCGCCGCTCTTGAATTTTATCTAGCATCTTTCAACGCGTGGGGTCGAAGGAAGCTACCAACGATATCATATCTAAATGGTGTAACAGTTAGCTTTTTAGGTTCGGTTTGAGTGCTCATATACTAATCTTGAAAAGATATCCTGATTTATATCTTCTATCTGAACGATAAACTCTAAAGATATATTTAAATGATACAGTTTCTACAATTATATGTATCTTTCATTCCTCTAAGAAAGTATTTTAAATTAATAGGTCCATGAATGACTAGCTTAAGATGATCTCATCAAGTGGCTGAAACATGAACGGCACCCCATTCATGTAGGCTCTCAATATCGCTTGTGCATAGGGTTGCTCTTCGATCAGACCTTCAGTCTCGAGCGCAATCTCAGCATGGAAGCTGTATGCCTCGATGATCGACATGATGAAGAAGCACTCCAATTTCGGGATGAAGTTCTCGTCCATTTTTCTGATCTGCTCATACCCCTTTATGAAAAGCTCTCTCTGGGGAGGAAGTAACCCCATGATAGACTGGGCCATGTCATAGAGATGATAGCCAAAACCACACCTACCAGAATCGATGGCATACGGTTCGTCGTTGCGAAAAACGACATTGCCATTGTGTAAGTCTGCATGAATCATTCCATAATTACTTCCATCTGGTTCCAACCTTTCGAGATGACTTGCCACTTTAGCTGCAGCCGTGGTGTATAACTCAAAGGCTTCATCTGAAATGAAATGCCGGTAATGACTCTGCAAATGCTCCCAGTCCCGTTGAAAGCTCTCTCTACCCCAAGAAGAGCGCGTAAAACCTTTGTATGGACAAAAATCGGAGCTTGCCTCGTGAAGTTGCGTCATCAGTGTACCCATTTTTCGGATGCTCTCAACCTTAAGCACCCTTTTATCCAAGTGCTCACCCTCGATCCATCTCAACAAGGTCGCATAATATCGTTGCCCGCCGCCTGTAGAAGTATCTGTGACGAAAGCCCCTTCCCGGTTCAGCACGGCTTCAGGCACGACAAGATCCTTAGACCTGAGAGTCGCCAACCATTCCAGTTCGGATACGGTTTCCTCTCGCGACTTGCTCATTGGGAATGCGGAGCAAGAACTTCTCTCCATCACCGCTCTCTATGCGGAAGGTAACATGCTCAGATACTTGGATAAAGTGAATGGAGCTCTAGTCAACCTCATATTCATGCAAAGCGTTAAGCGCCGCTTGTTTCGTTTTCTTCAATGTAAGACTCCGATTTATATCGCTATCGATTGGAAAGTTGTTGTTCATAATAAATCCCCTTTTTAACGTTCTCTTATCATGTAACAAACAAGAATCCTGCCTTCGCGGTAAATTATTGAGACTTATCAGAACACAGAAATTATGCGCAGTCTCGTGACGTATTTAGTCAGCTATTGTTTCTCCATTCAATGTAAACCATTGATGAAGCGTTACATTATCCTGCCCGTTCGTATAGTTGAATAGTATCTATAAATAAATAATCATTGCTTATAAAGTGATTTTATGATGTTTGCTGATCTTTTACTAAACTGCTTATATAATTTTAACTAATTTCATATTCAAAATAATGAGTTCTTCCAATGATTATGGAAATATTACTCTAAGTCTATGTGTTTAACTCTTAGCGAATAATGATAATTGCATGCGCAGACTTTTTTTATCAACCTTATCCACGGCAGTTCTAGGGAGAGTAGCGAGCATAAATATCTTAGTCGGCCATTTATACCGTGCAAGGCTAGGTTCACAAAACGACCACAACTGTTCCAGTTCTAAGCTACCGTCGTCTCGCAGAACTATACAAGCCACGAGTTCTTCTCCTTCGATGGGTAGTGGAAGTCCAATAACAGCCACTTCCGCTACCTGTTCATTGGCCAAGATCACTTGTTCCACTTCAGGACAGAACACGTTAGAACCACCTACGATGACCATATCCTTCAGACGGTCTAATACATATAGATAACCGTCAGCATCCAGACAACCCCCGTCGCCTGTTCGAATCCACCCTTCGCTCGTTATTGTTTCACAAGAAGTCTCTGGTTGGCGCCAATACCCTAACATCGTTTGAGCACCGCGAACAACGATTTCACCAGGCTCATTTTCTACTGCTTCCCGTCCCTCAGCGGTGATAACTCGAACCTGAAAGGCATGTTCTCCCTGAGCGGATAGGTCGGCTGGACGACCTACAGATCGCAGACGAATCGGATCATCTACATGATGTATGGGTAGCATTCGACTGATCGCCATCCCACATTCCGCTTGAGAATAGTTGTTGACGATCAACGCTCCTGGGAACTGTGCAATCGCACTCTCTAGAGTAGCCGGTGAGATGACGGAGCCACCACAACCAATTATCTTGAGGCTTTGCAAATCTCTACCAGTAGCGGAAACCTCTCTGGTCAGGTCACGAAGCATTTGTCCGACTGTGCTGAGGTGCGTAATCTGTTCGCGTTCCACAGCCTCAACTATACGCTGAACGTTAGCCGGATATTCGTCGAGAAAAACCAGACATCCCCCAGCTGCCATGGTCGCCCACAGTTGAAATTGCCCAACTAGGTGCGATAGGTTAAGAACTAGCACTCGACGACCAATATCATATCCGAACCCAGCGGAAGGAGTAAAATGATTCCAAGCTGCCATTCCACGATGTGAATGCATTACACCCTTCGGTCTGCCTGTCGTTCCTCCTGTATAAATAAGTACGGCTATATCATCAATTTTACGGTCATACATGCCAATTGGTAGTGATGCAAAATCCTTTTGCAAAAGAGATCTTAACGAATTAGAACTCGAACCTTCTTCAGTGTTATACAGTGTCGGAGAGCTCGAGAGAAGTTTTACAGCAGAGTAAGCGGTTTCGGCGTGGCGATTGTCATGGATTAGGAAGTTCGGTTCAGCGTCATCAAGAATAGCTGCAATTTCTGCAGGGCTTAGCAACGGTGAAATAGCAGTTGGTATAACACCAATCCCAACCGCAGCATAGAGCGCAACAACCATCTGGGGATCAGGATCCCCGAGAATAGCAAGTCGATCTCCTGGCCGGAGACCCTCAACATAGAGGGCAATTCCGAGCTTTTCAGCGAGACGATGAAGCTCCCCATAAGTAATAGTCTGCCCATTTCGTAAAAGTGCTGGTGCATCAGAAAACAAACTTGCTGCTAATGGTAACCGTTCGAATAGAAACAAATCATTACCCCCTTAATTCGGTATGAAAACTAGTATTATTGAGAGTGTACCATATTGTTGGAAATAATAGGTATAACACTTTTGAATTACCTTTATTAGATCACCTAATAAATCACTGAACTAATCTCCCGTTACCTCAATGAGAAAAGCAGGCTACCTTAGCGCCTGCTCATCAAAGTGTATTATTTAACTATCGTTACCCGTTAGCCATGCATGCAGCGCAAGCGCCACACCACAGATGATGAAAATGGTTAGAATCCGTCAATACTGCTACTATGGCTGGGATATTCATAAGGATAACATTACCGCATGTATTCTAACGTCTAATGGAAAGCACAGGTATATTTTTGAAAACCACTCCAGATATCCGCTCTCCATCGCTAAATCACCACTTCAAAAATTCCTTGATATGAGCAGTCAGTTTTTTCGCCGCTTTGCTATGAGTGACCTGGGACGGGTGAAAGTCGGCTGCGTATCCGTCAGCTGCCAGCTGCACATCAAACTTCATTGAGGTAATACTGCTATCGCCTGTTTCATGTGTATAGTGCTTTATTGCTTGCTTAACAAAAGGATACAGCCTATCCCCCATGATACCCAGAGTACACAGAATTGGAGTATGGGGATTGTTGCGTCTGACCATTTTCAGAAATTCAACATATTTCTGAGTATATTCCATCTGCTTGCCGGTATCCTCTTTAGTGTATGAATCGTCGTTCGTTCCAAGATTAATGACGATCAGACCGGGCACAAACTTATTGAAATCCCATGGTAGGTCTTGGGGCAGCAGAGTGTCGTCAAATTTCCCGTCAGACTTACCCACTTTGTCATAGTAATTCGGAAGAAGATGCGTGGTAAGCTTGTGGTCATTTTCCGTGTAGCCTGTAATGATGCCATATCCGCTGTACGAAACCATGCTATAGTCAGCATTGAGCTGCTGCGCTGTTAGGTAAGCATAGGTTTTCGTAACATCTTCTGTAGCTGTGGAGAAAGAATGCAGTTCATGCTCATCATCGACTCCATAACCGCAAGTAATGGAATCACCGATGAATTCAATTGTATGTAATTTTGGCGGGGTTGGCATAATGCCATCTGCAGCATCGACAGCAATCTCTTGAATCCCAACCGTTGACATCGCCGCCTCTGAGAGTTTTATGAGCCTTATGGTGACGTTCTGCGCAGTATCACTTTCAAATACAGTATACG
Source organism: Paenibacillus crassostreae (assembly GCF_001857945.1). Lineage (NCBI taxonomy): Bacteria > Bacillati > Bacillota > Bacilli > Caryophanales > Paenibacillaceae > Paenibacillus > Paenibacillus crassostreae. The sequence continues at coordinate 4,055,388 of NZ_CP017770.1, read as the reverse complement.
ATTTCAACGATTTATCCACTTGATCGTCAATAATCCGTTTTCCATTTACATTAATGCCAATCCGGGTCAGATTATCACCCGTTGTTGCAATGGAATCTCCCTTTATTGTGATCTCCGCTTTCGTCCCATAGAATGAAAATTCTATACCACCGCCTGAGAGAGCCAGCCACAGCACATCGTTGTAATAGTGGGTCCGCCCGATGCTTTTCACATGTTTATCCGTTGCTTTAAATACTTGAGTTTTTAGGGACATAATGAACCTTCCTTCGCAGCTTGTATATCAGTTAGAATAACAAAGGTACTTTCTGTTTTCAATAAGTCTATCAATTCTGCTCGTATCATCTCGTCTAATAAGTTGTATGATAAGATATATGTTGAAGCATCTTCACATAATACAAGGAGGACACCCATGGACATTCCGAGAGGCACCTACGGCTTTCGGTTCGCTGAAGATAAGGAGCTGCAGCTGTGCGTATTATTTGCGGCTGGTTATGATTCTATCACCGATCCCTCTTACCTCTGGGATGGGCTGGAGCGGAACGATGGGCCTCTTCTGTTGTTCCAATACACCATATCTGGTGAAGGTGTGTTTGAGTCGGAGAACCGGACTCACCGAGTCACTGCCGGACAGGCTTTTCTTGCTGAAATTCCCGGACCCCACCGCTATTACTACCACCCAGAATCAAAAGAACCTTGGGAATTCCTGTTCCTACTGTTCCGACCCAACCTGATTCTGCCCCATTGGCGAAAATTCCTACGTGAAGCGGGGGAAGTCCCCCATTTGCCCGCAGACTGTGCGCCAGTCCGGCTGTCGCGGATGATTGTGGTCGATGCGGGAGCAGGCAGAATCTCAGATCCGCTGATCGCGTCGTCTTGTGTCTATCAGTTCGTGACGGAACTGGCCAGAAAGCAGGTCACAACTCTACGGGACAGGGAAAAATGGTCAGAGAACGTAAGGCGTGCCGCCGAATTTATAGAGCACAACTTTTCTCGGATGATCAGTATCGATCAGCTTTCTGAGCATGTCTCCCTGTCCAAATACCACCTGATCCGCCGGTTTTCAGCTAGTACGGGCCTAACACCCGGCGCTTATTTGACACGCGTGCGCATTGAGAAGGCCATGGAACTGCTACGGGGAACCAGCCTTAGCATTGAAGCTATTGCCGAGCGGATTGGCTACTCCAGCGGAAGTTATTTTATTAAAGCTTTCCGCAGCTTGACCGGGCTTACACCGGGAGACTTCCGCAGCGGGGACGAAAGCCTTGCCTACCGCAAGTTGTTTTTCGATTAACCGCAATATTGTGCTATCACTCCGTTAAGATTACTATAGATATTGCTAATCTCCTTTATTATGATGAACATGGCAAGAGCAATAATTAATCAATAAAGGAGCATTACAATGAATCATAAGCTTATAGCACCAACTCCGCCGCTTGGCTGGAACAGTTGGGATTGCTACGGTGCGGCCGTAGCAGAAGACGAAATCCGCGGCAATGCTGAATACATGGCAGCACATCTCAAAGGCTTCGGCTGGAGCTACATTACCGTCGATATTCAATGGTACGAGCCCTTTGCGAATTCTTCACAATACCGTCCATTCGTTCCGCTGGTGATGGATGAATATTCCCGGCTTATGCCTGCCGAGAACCGGTTTCCTTCCGCAGCCGGCGGTCGTGGCTTCAAGCCATTAGCCGATTATGTCCATAGTCTTGGACTGCAATTCGGCATTCATATTATGCGAGGCATTCCGCGGCAAGCCGCTCACGCCGCTACCCCTATCATAGGTACAGCCGTGACAGCACGCGATATTGCGCATACGAACTCCATCTGTCCATGGAACACGGATATGTACGGCGTAGATGCGTCTAAGGAAGGGGCTCAGTCCTACTACGATTCTCTTTTTAAATTGTATGCAGAGTGGGGTGTCGACCTGGTGAAGGTAGACGACATCGCTGCTTCCAGGCTGTACGACACCCATCAGCCGGAGATAACCCTGATCTCCAAGGCGATCGAGCGCTGTGGCCGGCCCATGGTGCTGAGCCTTTCTCCTGGTCCCGCTCCGGTGGAATACGCAGAGTTCTTTACCGAACATGCCAACATGTGGCGGGTTACGGACGACTTCTGGGATCTGTGGCCGCTGCTACTAGATATGTTCGACCGCTGCCGGAAATGGCAAGGCGTGCCCCATGCCGGCTGCTGGCCGGACTGCGACATGCTGCCCCTCGGTCACCTCGGCATCCGCTCGGTGGATGGCGGCGGAGCGGACCGCTGGACCCGGTTCACTCGTGATGAGCAGCTGACGATGATGTCGCTCTGGAGCATCTTCCGCTCGCCGCTTATTTTTGGTGGTGAACTGCGGGACAACGATGACTGGACACTTTCGTTGCTTACCAACCGCGAGGTTCTGCGCATGCACCGGGAGAGCCACGGAGCCAGGGAAGCCCTCTGCCAGGGAGACCTCATCGTCTGGACAGCCGAACACTCCGATGGCACCCGCTATGCTGCCGTATTCAACGTTGGCGAGAACCCGTTACTGCTGGATCTAGCCATTGAGCAAATCGGCCTGACCGGCATTACCGGAGGCACAGAACTGTGGAGCGGAGCGCCAGCCGAATTAAAAGCAGGATCGCTGCAGGCCACTGTACCACCACACGGTGTACGCCTCTATCGGTTCTTCTAAAAGTACAACAATAAAAAGAGATCTGTTGTAATAAGACAGATCCCTTTTTATTTGTGATGAATAATTAAAACTACTAATTTGAAGAACAACAAATCTGAATCTAGTTTAGTGTTGACATCCATTTCTTATTCATAAAATTTATGAGAAACGGAAACCAAAAAAAAGTTTTGCCGTTCCTCTACTTTAATATTGTCTAGTTAGCTTACTAACTTCAAGCCTACTGCAGATCCAAGCACCATGGCAATAAACACAATTCTCAGGACATTTCTTGGTTCACCATAAAAAATCATACCGAGAATAGCTCCTCCCGATGCACCTATTCCTGTCCATACGGCGTATGCTGTCCCCATCGGCAGAGTTGCCATTGCAAAGGACAAGAACAAAAAGCTTAAGCCGAATCCTGCAACTAACAATAGGAATGAGACCAAGTTACGGTCTTTGTTCAACTTATTAATCATAAGGACTCCGAACATTTCAAATATCCCCGCTAAAATTAGAAATACCCAATCCATGAATTATGCCTCCTCCTTTTTTTTCTCTTTGCTTAATATTTTTAGACCAATGACACCCAGTAGTAGCACTGCAACGAGCGTCATTTTTTCAATTTGGATAGGAGAACCAAATAGAATAATTTCGGCAAAAACAGTACCAGTTGTACCTAATCCAACGAAAACGGCGTATACAGTTCCCACAGGCAGGAATCGAGAAGCCCTAATCATCAAAGTAAAACTTATAATGATGGCGATCACTGTAGCTCCCCATTCTAGAATCCCACTGGCATGTTTCAATCCAATGACCCATCCCACCTCAAATACCGCTGCAATAATGACAGACAACCACGTTTTGTTCATTTTTTCCACACTCCTCTACAGAATTACGCTACATGTAGTATTTATTAAATGTAGCAAAAATATAAAAAAGCCTGAGAAACAAACTGTTTCTCAACAGTTTATCTCCCAGGCTTTTATCCCTCCGTGACACAACCTATAGGTTGTGAGTTTTCTCTCGGACCAGCCGATATAGATATCGCGGAACCCTAGAAAACATTTATTATTCAATTCTCATAAAAATTATACACATTTTTTAAAAATTTTCAACTCCTGTTGCAGAACACCCAGTGACCATAAACCTAATTCATAAAAAATTGAAGGTACAACTACCGCGTCGGGAAACTACTTCATGGATCGCTGAAATAATGTTCGCCGTTATCTGAATATCATTTAAGAGAAAATGTTATATGAGTGTTTTGGTCATTATAAAATCTGTTTGTTCTTCATCACCCATATAGAAAGAGTGGGCTCCTGTTTGAACAAAGTCTATTTTTTTATAAAAGGTAATTGCACTCTCATTTTTTTCCCAAACCCCCAGCCAGATCTTCTCTTTATTCCGTACTATCGCTATTTCTATAGCTTTATTTATTAGATATTTACCAAGCCCCTGTTTATGAAGTTTTTTCCTTATATAAATCCTCTCGATTTCAAGCGAATCATTACCCATCATTTCAGTTTGAACTTCATAGGTGTTTAGCTTTAAATACCCGGCAATTTCCTCATTAGAATAAATAAAATAGAATTCCGAAGATATATTTGATAATTCTTTTTCTAATTGTTTTAAGTTAAATGCTTTTTCCAAGTAGGCTTTCATATTTTTAGGTGAATTTTGAATCTTAAACGTCTCATTAAATGTTTCAACACTAATTTCTTGAAGTAATCCTAGATCTTCAAATGTGCACTTTTTTATATTTATAGTCATTTTATCTGTCCTCCTTTTTCTAAATCAATAATTTCTCCTGTTTCCCTTTTTTACAAACTCCCAGTCTTTTTCCACATTTCCCCTGATCCGTTGCAGCAGGTTAAAAATCGTTTCTACTTCACTTTCGGAGAATCCAGATAGTGCGACCATATTGGAATAATCGTTTTCCCTTTTTATAAAAGGGTAAACAGTCATCCCTTTCTCTGTAGGAAATAGTTTTTTAATTTTCTGGTTATATTGATCATCATACTTTTCAATAAATCCATTAATTTCCAGTTTCTTTATAGCACGAGCAGCTGTTGTTCGGTCTATCTTTATCATTTCAGCTAACTTCTCTTGAATAATTCCTGAATTTTCACATATTCGTACGAGGTACAAGTACTGTCCTTTTGTAAGATCATATTTTTTAAATTCTATATTACTTATAGAATCCAATGCCCTAGCAATCATCCCAACCTCACGTAGAATTTCCTTCATAATTGCAACTCCACTAATATTGTATTTTTAAACGTCGTAAAATTATAGTATATTATTATTGTTGTATTTACAACAATAATTCTTGCAGGCTTTTCAATACTTAACTGTCCATTACTCTAACAACATAAAAGACCTTGCTAGCACTAACACCAGCAAGGTCCTTTATGTATTTTTTAATAACGGCTCTTTATATCAGTAATCTTAACCTACGAGCACTTACTATACCCACAAGTACTGCAAGTCTTACAACCTTCAATGTTAATCAATGTAGCCGAACCACAACTTGGGCACAGGTCACGTGATGTTACGGATACATTGTGACTATGACCCCCATCGCCTGTTCCTTGATCCACACTCGATTCCATTTCCAACGTTGCAGCTACGGGTGCTGGATCATGCTCATGTCCTCCTCCTACACCACTCTGCACATGAGACTCCAGTGCTTTCGCCACAGCATCTGCTATAGATTCGACACGATTAGGACCAAAACCAATCGCACCTGAACCACCAATACCTTTTAGATGTTTAATGAGGAGTTCCACCTTGTATCCATGATCACCATAACGAAGGAATAGGGAACATACGCGGCCTAAAGCCTCTGCCATTGCAAATACATCGGATCCTGCCTTCCCTACATTTAGGAAGATTTCACTAGGGATTCCATCGAGATCATTGATTGTAATATACGCCATACCAAATGGTGTATTCACTTTATACGTTGCACCACGAAGGACTTGAGGACGACTCTTATACTGTTTATCCACAACTTTATTCCCTTGAGTTTTTTCAACTTCTTCAGTAGGAAGCGTCTCACTTAGAACTAGTGGTTCTAGTGCTGCTTCTTCACCTGCAAACTGATCTGCTATTTGCTGTTCCGCTTCCTCAACTTGCGCCTCTACCTCTTCTGATTCCTTCTTACCTGTATTCAATACCTGAGTGTCACGACTACCATCACGATACATGGTCACACCTTTACAACCCAGATCGAATGCCAACTCATAAAGTTCTGCTGTCTCTTCAACGGTGAAGTCAGATGGACAGTTAGCTGTCTTAGAAATGGAGCTATCTACCCAACGTTGGATCGCAGCTTGTACACGAATATGATCTTTTGCGGATAGATCCATCGAAGTAACGTAATATTCTGGCAATTCTTGACCCGGATGTGCTTCCAGCCATTCTTTAGCAATCGGTACGAACTGCTCATCATAACCTAGACGGCTTTGACGATAATATTTGAAAGCGAAATAAGGTTCAATTCCTGTAGAAGTCCCAACCATTGTACCTGTAGTACCTGTTGGTGCCTGAGTAATGACAGTTACATTGCGCATTCCCTTTTCTCTAATAGCTTCGCCCACTTCAGGGAATTCTTCCGTCATATTGCGCATGAATCCACTTTGCAAGTATTTTTCAGTATCGAATGCTGTGAACGAACCTTTTTCCGCGGCAATATCTGCTGATGATAGATAAGCTTCACGAGCCATAAAACCATATATTTTATCAAGGAATTCTAGCGATTCCGGGCTACCATATCGAATGTTCAATTTAATCATAAGCTCAGCTAGACCCATCGTACCTAGACCTACACGACGTTCATTCTTTTGATTCTTCTCATTCTCTTCGAAATGATACGGCGTTGTGTTAATAACGTTGTCTAAGAAACGTACTGAATAGCGAGTTGTTATTGCTAGTTCATCCCAGTTCACATCATGTTTCTCTTCATCATAGAACTTCGATAAATTAATCGCCGATAGGTTACATACTCCCCAAGCTGGTAACCCTTGTTCCCCACACGGGTTTGTACAAATGATCGGGTTGAAATACCAGCTGTTCGACATATCATTATAATGTTCCATGAACACGACACCAGGTTCAGCAGACTTCCAAGCTGCTTCAATGATCGTATTCCAAATTTCACGTGCTTTTACCGTACGATATGGAATGACCTTCCGTCCGGACTTTTTCCATTTATCTAAATCGCCATCCCACACTTCAGTGTAGTCAGGTTCACTTGTGTCTGGAAACACTAATTCCCAATCTGAATCTTCTTTGACAGCTTTCATGAATCCATTACTTACACATACGGAAAGGTTCGCATTAGTCACTTGTCCCATCGTTTGCTTCACGGTAATGAAGTCTAATACATCGGGATGCCAATCGTTGATCATCAACATAAGCGCTCCACGTCGGCTGCCACCTTGTTCAATCAGACCTGTAGTATAGCTGAATAACCCACCCCATGATACAGCTCCACTGGATGAACCATTTACTCCTTTGACAATAGATCTACGTGGGCGAAGAGATGATAGATTTATTCCAACACCACCACCACGTGCCATAATTTCTGTCATCTCCGAAAGTGTGGTCATGATTCCGCCACGACTATCTTTAGGTGAAGGAATTACATAGCAGTTAAACAATGTGAGTTCATCACTCGCGCCCGCGCCTGCAGCAATCCGTCCACCTGGAACAAGCTTCCAATCATCCAATAGATAACGGAATTTCTCTTGCCATTCGGCTTGAAGTTCTGGTGATTCCTCAGCAGAAGACATCGCTTTCGCCAAACGATCCCACATCTCTTCAGGAGTCTTCTCAATATTTAATGTAAGCTTCTCAACATCGGTTGTGACGATTTCACCACTACGTGTTTTCACCGTTGCAATTCTACCTTCGCGATTAATAATTTCCCCCACTTCCTTAGTAGGAAATTTCGGATCATCCTTTGTTAGAACAAGCACTACATCTCCTACTTTGGCATGGTTGCTGTCTGCATCTTTCCATGCATATCTATCCAGAAATATCTTCTCACTTAAGCCTTCTAATCGGCGTGTTTGCTGTAAATTACTCAAAAAAACAACCTCCTAATTAATAATCCCATGTATACCATCTCAAAAACCTATATCAATATATACCAATATATTGTGCTCAGATCATTATACTACACTACATATTGTAACTCTATACTATATTCCTGAAATTTAAGCCAAGAAAGCTCTTCCATATTGGACAACCTCCATTTATCTCAATGATTCTCGTTTTTTCACCTTTTTTTTTGAAAATATCTTTGAAAAATCACGCAAATCGATATAGCAAAAGGCATGAGCGTTCCTATGATGTGCTTTATAAATATTATTTGAATTAAAACAATAGTTATGAACTTTATTACTTTCGTGCATACTACACCTTACAGTGAAATCCATTACTACTACTAAAGGGAGGGCAATCATGGATACGCCAACCATTCACTCTCATATAACCACTGCACAAGATATGCCTGTCCCTCTAATCATTGATAAGAGCTGGCTTGAAGATTTAGAGAATCGTATGGACAAAGGAGGTCCTTGGGGGGATTGGCGATTGTTCCAATTGGCTGTACAAGGAGAGGAATCCCGCTTGGTCACAAGTTTTGACGAATTGCAATGTCTCAAGTATATTCAGGGACTTACGCCACTTCCGCATCAAATCGACACAGCACATAAAGTACTATTTAACATGTCTGGGAGAGCTATTTTAGCAGATGAAGTAGGTTTAGGCAAGACCATTGAGGCTGGACTCATTCTTAAAGAATATATCATTCGTGGCCTAGTCTCCAAAGTACTCATTCTCGTTCCAGCATCCTTGGTTCTACAATGGGTGCGCGAGTTGAATAGTAAATTTGGCATTCCCGCCGTTGCTCAGAAGAAAGCCTACTCCTGGGGCTCAGATATTGTTGTAGCATCAATGGATACTGCCAAGAGAGATCCTCACAAGGAACTTTTATTGGATCAAGAATACGACATGCTCATTATTGATGAGGCACATAAACTCAAGAATAAAAAAACATCGAACTATCAATTCATTCAGAAGCTTAGAAAAAAATATTGTCTACTACTCACAGCAACACCTGTCCAGAATGATCTTAGTGAGCTCTTTAATCTGATCACGCTACTGAAACCAGGACAACTTGGTAAACAAGGAGAGTTCTCTTCTAATTATGTCGTGGATAAACGTATAGCCAAGAATGAAGATCTGTTAAAGGATGAATTATCCAAAGTTATGATACGCAATCGTCGTGGCGAGGGTCCTACCATTTTCACCAAAAGAGTGGTTCGCAATGTGAATCTACAACTATCTCCAGATGAACAAGCGTTATACGATGGTGTAACTTCTTATGTGAAAGATCAATTTCAAGAAGCTGGTGGTAATCTAAGCAGTATGCTCTCTTTAGTGACCCTTCAACGTGAAGTGTGCAGTAGTCGTGATGCTGTATTCATTACATTAATTAATCTATCTAAAAAAATGCCAGAGGACTCTCCTTTACGCGCTAAAGTATGGGATCTCGTCTATATGATTAAGGAAATCAAGTCCAATACCAAGGCAGAAAAAACGATAGAACTCATCCGTGATATGAATGAAAAAGTGATCGTATTTACAGAATATCGTGCGACACAAGAATACCTATTACAATATTTCCAATCGCATGGAATTAGTTGTGTGCCTTATCGCGGAGGAATGAATCGTGGTAAGAAAGATTGGATGATGGATTTATTCCGTGGTCGAGCTCAAGTCATGATCGCTACTGAAGCAGGGGGAGAAGGCATCAATCTACAATTTTGTCATCATATGATTAACTTTGATCTACCATGGAACCCTATGCGTGTAGAGCAGCGAATTGGCAGAATCCATCGGTTAGGCCAGCAGAATGATGTGAAAATATATAATTTATCGACGATGGGAACGATTGAGGAACATATTCTAAACCTGTTACATGAAAAGATTAATATGTTTGAGATGGTCATTGGTGGACTCGATGTCATTCTTGAACGATTTGAGAAGAAAGAATCCTTAGAGAAAAGTTTATATAAAATTGTGTTGGAATCCCAATCAGATGATGAAATAAAACAAAAAATAAGTTCTCTAGGGCACAGTTTGGATGAAGTTAAAAGACAAGTTGAAGATGAGAGTTTAATTATCGTAAGAGAGGAAGAAGCCTAATATGAGTATGTCTCCTGATCAAGTGCAACAGCATATGATGACTTATTTGGAGGCGACCGATTGTCAAGTCATTGAGAAATCGCCTTATCATGTTACGGTGAAGCTTTCGCCTCAAGCAGATAAACAGTTAACGAATCGCCCCTATTATTGGGGGTTCGTTGAACGGACGGGCGTCAATCCAGAGACTTTGTCCTATACATTCGTATTTGATCCAGATCATTACTCTGTACCTGACGTTATACCATCTCCTATCAGTAATAGTAATGGACTCCCACAAGAGAGTATTCTTACTCGCTTTTTCGGAGTGACACCTACACTGCCACGTATGGGCCCAGGGCGCATACAACGTGAAGATGTTACTTATGGCAGTCAAAGACTTCTGCAAATTTGGGAGGCTGCCAGACGAGAAGGTTCATCAGTCTATTTATTTGAACAACCGGGAAGTTTACAACGACGAGCATTATTCTCAGCTGCCTATGAACCCTGGTTAGCAGTCTGTTTCAAAGTCGAAATGACCTGTGATGTGAAGAAGGAACAACTCTATTTCATGGGGATCTCTTTGGTAAGCGGCATCATAACGACAGATTTCCGACAACAATTAGCAGGTATAAATTTAAGTCCAAGACTCCCTGAGAATGTCCACATTAATCCTGCAGAGATGTCATTAACAATAGCTGCGGAACGCCTGCAATCCAATCTAATTTCAATGCTCAAAGAACTCGACTATGAATGGGCAGATCAAGCACAAGATCGGTTAAAGGAAGAGCTCTCAATTATAGATACTTATTACGAACATATGATGAATGATCCAGATGAAGAGAAGAATAACCATATTCGTGAGCAATATGAGGCCAGAAGAAGCGAAATGACATGGCAGTACGCGCCCAAAGTGAAGTTATCCGCCATAACTTGCGGTCTATTTCATCTAAGACCGGCTCAATAGAGATAGTATGACCATCATCGCTAAAAGAGGGCAAAATTAGACCCCCTCATTCCTTCAACCACGGACAGGTTATAACACCCTTTTTAATGTTTGTCCGTTATACTGTAATATGTTACCAATAAATGCATACAAGCATAAACGCCTTCGGCGTCCTTATAAGGACGGTAAGTGTTTAAGCGAGAAATATAAGATATAAAGTATAGCGTAAAAATTATACTTTCTTATATTTTTATAAATATTTGAAGATCTTCTATATAGAAAGGTGGATTGTATGAACTATTCTAGTTCAGCCTCCAAGTTCATGTTCGTTCTGATCAGTATACAATTGTTGCTATCAGCCACTCCAACTATTGCAGCTGCTACTAACACGATATCATCAACGAAAGAATCCATTGTGATGGATAGAATATCAAAACAACCTCCTAATGACCCTAAGGAATGGGCTCTGGCAATAGGTCAAAAAACACCACCTGCTCCTGCTTCCTTGCAGTCCATTGCTGAATCAACTGTTAAGCAACTATCAGCTCAACCTTCATTTACTTCATGGGAGAAGTCTCAGCTTGCTTATTTCCCATTAGGACCGGGTACACATAGCTGGTTAGTTACTTTATCCACGGATCAACAAGAACTTGGTTATCTTATCTTTACAGCTAAAGATAATCATTCTAATGAATATATACTCAGCGAATATGGGGACCAATCCAGTGTTCCTTATCATTTATCTGCTCTGTTTCAGACATTAGAGCAGTCTGACCTTATCTCATTATCATCTGAAATAGCATATCCTAGTAAAGTGGAACCGCTTTATACTCCCCTTCTTCCTATTTGGAAAATCACACTTGGAGGGCAAGAGTCCATCTATCTTAACGCACTTACGTTGGACATCCTTCCTTGGGATAATGCCCACTTCCAGGATTTGAATCTGGACACTAAATTTAATGCAGTTCAGTTCTCTAGTAAGGAGCCAACTTACACATCTAGCTTGGCTATCTCCTTCCATGGAGAAACAGATCCCTTGCTCAATATGAATTGGATTATTGAACCTCGATTATCATTAAAGACAGATCTTGATGTCGTCAATTATCTCGAGAAAAATAACAACTTAATCTTTACATCACCTAATCGTAATGATGATATTGGAGGACCTTTTGCCATATCAGGATTTCAGCAATGGACTTCTGCTAAGAAGAACCCTTCGCAATTGACTATTTATGCTGGGACAGGCCTAACTGGACAACGTTATCTTCCTCTCTCCATATTAAGGGATAAAGGTGAATTCCGCGCTTTTCCAAAACAACAATGAGTGAATCATTCCATATCGAAAAAGGGCACATCTAAGCCAAGTGTATTGGCTGAAGGTGTGTCCTTTTTCGATATCTTCTTTACTATTCTATAATTTCTGTAAATTCCACCGATTCTTGTGTGGGCTCTACTGGTGAGGTGAGTCTATTTCTTCTCCACAATGTTAAACTGAGTGGAATCATGCCGAACCATTTCGTAGCCCAGGGCTCTCTCACGGATGTTCGACGCTCATCTTTCGGAGTCTCCATGTAAGTTACAACTTGCTCAGTAATATATTTCACTAATTTCAACTCATCGCCCATAACAATTGCCCCCTACTCATTGTTAATTTTGGATCAGTTAGAGTTCTATATCTAGCTTGTACAATTGACATGAAAAATAAACGCGTCCTCTCCGAAATAACGGAAGAACGCGTTTCAATTTGATTACTTACCTAGCAAGATACTGGCATAAGGTGAATCTATAGGTAACATGATGACGGGTTCATTCTGAAGTGTCGTCACATAACTCTCAAGTGTCCGATAGAAGCTATAGAATTGTGGATCCTTACTATAAGCTGTATTATAGATTCTTGCTGCTTCTCCTTCACCCTCTGCAATAATCTTCTTAGCATCGGCTTCTGCTTGAGCAAGGAGCTCTGTCGATGTACGATCCGCTTTCGAGGTGATCTTACGTGATTCCTCATCACCTTCAGACAAATAACGAGCAGCAATCGATTGACGGTCAGAGATCATCCGATTGTACACGCTTTGTTTATTCTCCTCAGGCAAATCAGTACGCTTGATCCGTACATCAATGACTTCTATTCCATAGTTGTCTCTTGTTAAAGCATCAATAACATCCTTCGTAATCTCATCGTTGATATTACCACGTTCCGTGTTCTCACTGATAATATTCTCATAATTCACTTCTGATAATTTACGACGAACAGAGTTATATACCGCTTCATCAATTCGCTGAACACCACCGCTCACAGATTGGACAGTTCTAAGAAATTGTGATGCGTTCGTAATACGCCATACGGTGTAATTATCTACAACAATAGGTTTTTGATCTTTGGTTAGTATCGTGGTAGGCGAACTATCATATGTCATCTGGTATTTAGGGAGTGTCGAAACATTCTCAATAAACGGAATTTTTAGCTTTAATCCTGGTTCTGGCACAGCTCTCATCGCTTCACCGAATCTGAGAACAACCTTGTACTCACCTTCCTTAACAATATACATCGAACCCGATGCTAGAATCACAATAAGTACAACTGATATAAGTGCTATCCATTTGTTCTTGTTCATTGTACAGCGCCTCCTTCTGGTGCTGTTGTAGCAGGTGTCTGGGTTGAAGTCGTTGAATCATTCGAACCGCTACGCAATAGCTCATTTAGTGGTAAGTAATTTACGGTATCACTGTTAGTATTTGTTATGAAAATCTGGGCGTTAGGCAATATTTTCTCTAATGTCTCAAGAATTAACCGACTTTCTGTGACATTAGGATTATTCTTATACTCCGTATATATCGCATTAAATTGAGCCACGTCGCCTTGTGCATTCAATATCCGTGACTTCTTCTCACCCTCAGCGTTCTCAAGAAAGGCTTGCGCCTCGCCTCGCGCCTTCGGAATTAGATCATTCTCATATTTCACTGCATTGTTAATTTTGGTATTCTTCTCTTCACGTGCATTCGTTACTTCACGGAATGCCTCGGCAACTTGACCGCTAGGTGGTTCAATATCTTGGAATTTAATATCTATAATTTGGATGCCAGTATTATATTTGGTCTGTAGCTCCAACAGTTTCACTCTTACCTTATCTTGAATGACCGTCTTACCATCTGTAATCGCATAATCTAATTTCTCTGAACCAATAACGGCACGGATCGAAGAACTTGCGGCATTACGCAGAAATTGCTCTGGATCATCAATATTGAATAAATAATCGCGAATATTACTTATTTTCCATTGAACAACGGCGTCAGCCGATACAATATTCTCATCCCCTGTAATCATCATCGCTTCTTCATCAACAGGAATAGATTCATCCCCTTGCAGACGGTATCCTATATGAATCCTTTGTGTTAGCTCGGCAGGAACCATTATTACTTGTTGAATGGGATACGGCCATTTGAAATGCAACCCTGCTGAGGTCTCATTCGTATACTTACCAAATGTGAGCACAGCAGCACGCTCTTGCTCCTGAACCGTATAAAAAGACGTTGACCCTATGAATATAACTATAATTGCAACTGCAATGCCTATAACCCACTTTTTCACTGTCCCTGGCTTAAAATCAGGCATCTTCGGTCCACCCTTGTTACTCTGACTTCCATTCTGATCTTCATTCATGAAACTCAATGACATCTCTCCCCTTCTAAACAAATGTTTCGCTATAGGAGGTACTACGTGAATGCAAGGAAAAGGTTACCACTTTTACAAAAATAAATTTTGATCTTCCACGAAATACATATCCATATACCCTCTGAATTTTATTCCGAAATTTGTACATTATAACATTCAGAGACTTGGCCATACATCAATAAGGGAGGCACTCCTAATCGATGATTAATATATCACCTAAAAAATGTTTATTATCCGTTATTGTTGCATCTATAATACTGATTAGTTCCATATCCATTTCAGACAACTCCTACGCTGTCTCGGGAGATCCAGTTCATCAAGCTTTCCCCCAAGAAATCATACTCATTGATGCAGGTCATGGTGGGATTGATGGAGGGACAACATTTCAAAATATCGTTGAAAAGGATCTTAATCTCATTATTGCCAAAAAGGTATTTATGCTTCTGCGAAGCAAAGGATATGACGCAATCTTAAATCGTTCTGGAGATTACGCCCTTAGCGATGACAATCACTGGTTGAACAATTCATCTCGCCATCTTCGTGATTTAGCTCAACGTAAAGAACTTAGTCGCTCCATTCCCACCCAAATCGTTGTCAGCCTGCATGTGAATTGGGGACAACGATCCAATAAAAGAGGACCATTAGTATTACACCAGAACGAGGGGCGTAGTTTTCTTCTAGCCAATATCATTCAACAGCAGATGAATCCACTGTATGACACTCATCAGCAACCTGTATACGGTAGACCTTATTATATTCTCAATTATGTACAAGATCCCGCTGTTATTGTAGAGATGGGGTTTCTAAGCAACGCTGAAGATCGGGCCATGCTCTGTAACTCACGCAAACAACTAGCCATAGCAGAAGCCATTGTGGCAGGCATCATCAGTTATTTGACGGTATCTTAGGTGAAAATCTTCCTAGCGTTATTAATCAACCACCAGGATCTGTGGAGATGTTCTAGCCACAACTCTTGAGGAAGCCCAAGATCCAATCCCTGCTGATATAACAGTCACACAAGCCAAACCAATGATCCCTCCCCAATGCAGAATTAAAGGTAATTTAGCAATACCGTAATCAGAGAGTATACTACCAAGAATCATCGGTAGAAAATACACTCCTATAAATATGCCTACTGCAGATCCGATCGTAGAAAGAAATACAATCCCTAACGTTACTGACCATCTAATTTTAGTTGAGGTCAGTCCTATGGATTTATATATACCGTAAGTTTTGCTTTCTTTTCTAATGTTAATACGACTAATACTGTATATGATGATCATGGTGACCCCAGTGAATAATAGTCCCATGATCGTCATGGGCAGAATTAAAGAGGCAACAGCTTGTTTAAATGTGGCATCTAATAATGTATCCATCGATACAGCTGATGCGGAGTCCTTATATTTCACATTCATTTCATTTATTAGACGATCAGAATCTCGATGATCTTGCAAATTAATAAAGGCCAACTCGAAATTATTATAATCAAGATGATTCACTCTCACTACATCCACTGTAACTCTTGCTGAAATAGACTGATTAGCAATGGATTGGTAGATCCCAGTAATCACAAGCTTGTGTTTATACCCTTCGATATAAGCTTCAACAACATCCCCGACCTCTTTATCCAAATGTTCAGCTACCTTAATTCCTATCGCAATTTCATTTTTATTTCGGGGATTCATTCCTCTTAATGTAGTGTATCCCGTCTCATCATAACTTCCTTCCATCACAAATAGATTAAGATTAATAGGTTGCGCAGATGATCGATCAGAGTTTAGGCTCTTTTCTGAGGAGAGAATTCCATTAATATACCCCATCCAACCGATATTTTTAATTCTCGGGTCCGACAATAACTCTTGATCAACCTCTGCCCGGGAGAAAACTGATTTGTTAACTACATTTAATGCAATGTCTGATGAATCATATCCCCATAATGGAGATGTCTGCTTTATGGAGCTGATGCTATATAATAGAACGAACCCAAGCACAAGTACAGCTGACATAATGATGGCTAGAAGTATCATCAGAAGGGAAGCCTTCCTATTCTTCAATATATTTCTTATCCCAATAACGAGAAGAAGTGGTGTTCTTTCAAAAGAAATTCCATGATTTTCTTTACCCATGAATCGTTTAGTCATTGTGCTATTGTCACTTTCAGACATGCCATATCGTATCGCTTGCATTGGCTTTACAATTCGCGCTTTGTTGGAATAGAACAACACACACATTATGACGAGAATAAATACAAATATACCAACAACAACGGCTATTAGATCCCCTTCCAGACTAGTTTGACTGGTTCCTGTCTTCAAAGACGATAATGTACTTTCTACGATTACTTTCGATATCCAATGACTAACTATTAATCCGGGAATAATCGAAATCATTGCCAGCAATGCATATTGTGATATATAAATGCCAATCATTCTTCTTGAGGATAACCCTAGTGCTTTGATTACTCCAATCGTTTTATAATTAGATAAAATATCATCTGAAATCGTAAATCCAATCGTAAATAAAGCCACAAGCATCATCACGACACCTAGAAAAACCATAATAAATCCAATGATTTTATTCATAATAAGATAAAAGGCAGTCATTTCCCCAAAATTCATTTTTGATTCAAGATAAGGAGTGCCCATGTCTTGCTCAAATTGTTCCCAATAGCTTGAACTCTGACTGTAATCATCGAATCTAAGTCCTATCATGTACTGATCTTTTCCCTGCATGGCCTGAAGTTGTTCAGTGTAATCCTGATGGTTCATCCATATTCGTGCACCTGAGGGGAAGGGTCCTCCATAAGGAATATCCACAATAATAGCGGATACTTTCAATTCAAACTTCTCTTCACCTGTAGTAAATCCAAGTGTATCTCCTACTGATATTTCATATAAATAGGCAATGGCAGAGGGAATCCATATCGTCCCCTTCTCTGGCACTAACCCCTCATTCCCTTGTGCAAATATCAGCTCATCCACTGCATAAGGACGCGTTGGCGTATCCATCATATATAAAGTTAGACTTGAAAGTTTTGCAGAATGCTTTTGCTCTTGATTCTTGATTCCGGCTAATGTTCTAAATGGGATCAATTCTGTTATTGTAACCTCTGCTTGTTCATTCCACCATTGATGTACTTTTTGCGGGTCGTGTAGTTCGTCTCCTAAGGACAACATCTCATGAGGACCATGTGTTTTATTGTGCATATCAGTAAATAAATTTGTTGTATTTAAAATAACAGTAACCGATGTAGCAAGTAATAATGTTGATAAGAGTATGAGTAAGGCAATTAACCCATTATGTAACTTTTTCTTTCTTATATTCGCTAGGCAAAGAGAGTAAACTGCATTCATTAGCGTCTACTCCTTTCCTGTAACGTAAGAGAATATGATCGCTTCTCTATCTTGTTGGGTATGGAAATGTTTAAATTTATCAAACTCTAGAATATCTGCTATTTTCCCATCTTTTATCAATATGAGACGATCAGCTCTACAAGCCGCTTGAATATCATGGGTTACCATAACCACGGACTGCCCTTTACGATTCATATCCGTTAAAATATCCAGGACAGCTACACCTTGATCATAATTCAAGCTTCCTGTCGGCTCATCCGCAAATATAACATCTGGTGCATTGATCAACGCTCTGGCTATTGCTGCCCTTTGTTGTTGTCCACCAGAGGTCTGGGAAGGTAAACGATGCTGCTGCCCATCAATTTCCATGTCCTTCATCAGTGAGAGAACTGTTCTCTTCACTTGCTTCTTCGGCTGCCCGGCAATGTACCCGGGTAATGCAATATTCTCATATAGAGTAAGATCAGGTACCAGATTAATACTTTGATAAATATATCCGATTCTATTCGCCCTAAACTCTGCCATTAGCTTCTCGTTGTAGCTGTCAATTCGTTGTCCTCGAAAGTAAACCTCACCAACCGTTACGGAATCAAGTCCACTTAGAAGGTATAGTAGTGTGGATTTACCTGAACCTGAATTCCCCATAATAACTGTGAAATCCCCAGCATATATCTCAAGATCCAGATTTCTAATAGCATGAAATTGTTCGCTACCCGTGGAATAGGTTTTGCAAAGATTCCTTGCTTGAATAATCGTTTTTTTCACTAAGTGTAAACCCTCCTCAAATAAGCTCATAATCACATTGTAAGGGGCACTTATATATAAACCCTTATCTAAATATTAATGAAATATTACAGCCAAGCCATTATCTAACCTAACGGGATCAAACAATGAAATATTGTTCCTTGGCCTTGTACACTTTTGAACGAAATAGATCCCTGATGCGCCTCAATAATATGTTTACAAATGGATAGTCCTAGACCAGAACCCTCATATCTAAGATTGGAATTCAATTTCCCTTTAAAATAACGATCAAAAACAAAAGGCATATCCTGAGGAAGTATTCCTTCCCCGGTATCTGCTATCGTTATTTTTAATTGTCCCCGCTCAAGAGTTATATTCATAATAATGGAATCACCCGCCTTCGTATGTTTCAACGCATTGGTAATGAGATTAGAAATAACCTGTTCCAATCGATTAGCATCCGCATGAATCAGTACATTGGGAATGTCTTGTGGTTCTATAAAAGTAACCCCTGTTGTACGAACGTAGTGAGCGATCGGTTGTAGAATCGCTATTAACATGTCCCTACTATACTGTTCCGAGAGTGTTACTGAGATCTGCCCTAATTCTTTTAAGGCATGTAGTAATAGATCCTCCGTCAATCTTGTCATTTTCTCTGTATTATTATGCATGACTTCAACATACTCCATTACCGCTGGCATATCCGAACAGACCCCCTCACGTATGGCTTCTATGTAAGCCTTTAACGTTGTTAGCGGTGTCTTTATTTCGTGGGAAATATTCGAGATTAGTTCCTTTTGTGCTTGCTCTTGTTCATCTCTCCGTAAGCTAAGATACATAATTTCCAGTCTCATTTGATCAAACACAGTATAGACCTCACCCATCTCATCCATCGTTTTGTATGAGGCTTTTTGCCCATAATCCCCCCTCAGAATAGCTTCGGAGTAATCTTTTAAATGCTGGATAGGATGAATGATATCTCTTTTGATTTTTTTCCTAAGAAGGAAGATCAGACAACAAAAGATGAGTAACATGGAAGTCATTATAATAAACAGGGAAAGTGGTAAAGCGTGGGTTCTCTCAATAAAGATAGTTCTTGCAGGTATGGCGAATATAGCATTTCCTACTTGAACGTGGGTAACTTCATCAACGACAGGAAACGCAATGTTATAGGTATCCTTTTCTACCCTCGCATGATATAAATCATAATGAAGCGCCGTTGTAAGATCTACCTGTCGGATCGTGTTGTTGGATGAGGAATTGAATATAATACGACCATCCAATTTCGCGTATAATAAGCTTACTTCGTGTTCTTCAGACATGGTCTGTAGAGTGTCTTGTATCTCGGGGTCATCATCAATCTCTTGATTATATCGCTCTAGGTACAGCATCATATCACTTACTTTGAGTCGTACCTGATTAATGACAATATGAGAATCAACTTCTCTCTCACTTTTGTAATTGTCCCAGAGCAACCCTGCCCCACACCCCAATATGATGAGAAGACAAACAATACCGATTTTATACCATTTTTTAATCCAATCACTCAAATACATAAGGCTCTCCTATCTTACACTTCATTTACTTGTCATTCATCGAAGCTAAATTTGTATCCAATCCCCCAGACTGTCTTAATATACAGGGGATTCGACGGATCATCTTCCAACTTCTCTCGTATTCTTCGAATATACACGGTGATCGTACTCTCATCACCATAAGTACTGTATCCCCATACAGCATCCAACAACTGACTTTTAGAGAACACTTGGTTCTTATGCTTGGATAGAAAAAATAGTAGTTCAAGTTCTTTCGCAGAAAGTGAAATATCTTTCTCTTCTTTCGTCACTTTATATCCTTGTTTATCAATCGTTATCTTTCCAATATGAAGAATATCCTCATTATCTGCTTGTTTTACCACCATGTTTAACATGCTATCCACTCTTCGTAGGTTAGATTTAATTCTTGCTAATAATTCACTTAATGAAAATGGCTTTGTCATATAATCATCTGCACCAAAACCAAGTCCAAGAACTTTATCTGTGTCACTACCTCGTGCACTTAAGATAAGAATGGGAACATTATTCTTCTCGCGAATTTGTCGACAGAGTTCAACCCCGTCTATATCAGGCAACATAATATCTAGAATGATGAACTCTGGATTCAATATATCAATGACATGTAATGCATCTTGACCATTGTTTGCAATAGTAGCTTCATATCCGTTCTTGATTAAATAGTCCTTAATAATACGTGCTATATCTTGTTCATCTTCGATAATAAGAATCTTGCGATGTTGATTCATATCTACTCTCCTGATCTTAAGTAATTAGTTAATTTCAATTCAATTCATAGTCCATTACAACTTACCATTTATAGGTAGTTTGGTCTATCCTAAACAAACAAAAAAAGACCTGGAAGGTTCAGGCATCCTTTGCCCTATATTCAAGCAGATCTTCAACAATATCGTATCATTTTACGCTAAATATAAAATTGATCCAAATAAACAAATAGATATATGCTGATTCACAAATTGATCTTAAATTTATTTACTTTCATCCACTTTCCAGAAATAAATTCATCAATCGTTCCTGTTTTTGTTCTAATACGAAACCGATGTTCAGATCCTTTATCAAAACCAACTGCTTCGTAAATTAAGTCGTCGCCTATTTGTTCCTTATAAAATACTTGCTTTAATCCCAATCGATTCAATAATTGAAGCTTTACATTCTCAATAACGGTACGTGAATAAACCCTAGACATATGTACTCCTCCTTACAATCGTAGTCATATTATATCATCCATTACCCACAAGGAGAAACGGCAATACCGTCCTTTTCAAGGGTGAAATCCGTATCTGCGGAAATATAAGAAATAGAGTATCAAGTGAAACTTATACTTACTTTCTTATATTTTAAAAAAACAACCTCATATTCATGATTTAAATATCATGGAAATGGGGTTGTTTTTTCGTATAATGCGGCCAAGAGGACTCGAACCTCCACCTCATTGCTGACACTAGAACCTGAATCTAACGCATGCCCTATATCTATTCCAATGGATCAAGACGTGGCTCTCTTGCTAATTGGTATATGTAATTACGATCCAGCTTGACCACATTGCGATTAGGTCGTCTAATCAATACCTGATTGGCATCCCATGCAACAACAATCCCTCTAATATCATTGCTCTGTATAGAATCACGAACGACGCGAACTTTTTCTCCACTTACACGAAAAGCATTCAATTGTTCATCACTAATCATTTCTTGAAGCCACCTTATACTTCTATATATTTTAAAAAAAGACCTAAATCGTTAAATTTAGGCCATATCATGAAACTGTTTATATTCAGATGATAACCTATTATCGTTAGAATTATCGCTGCGCATGTTCTTTCTCGGACCAGAAGTCTAACACCGTAGCAGACATCACTCGACTATTTAAGTAATCCACTTGTTGAGGTGTAAATACTTCCTTCCATGAGAATGAAAGTTCCTCACATAAGTTCACAATGGTCAATAATTCAGACCATGCGACGTAGCGTTTGTACCAAAAAAATTGAGGGTGTTCAAGCATATAGGGATATAGATCATCAAATTCTGTGTGTTTACAATCGAGTGCACGCTCAAAATGATCTTTTGCAGTAGCTAACTTGCCAATAAAAAATTGCTCTGTTACCGGTTCTTTCCCCATTGTGTTGCCTCCTCTCTTCCTTACAACTACTATTATAAGCGATTACTATAATACTTAAAAGCCATTGTTAGAAATTGGGCCTACGCTACCTAATTATTCTACGAATTTAATCTTTCCATCCGTTAACGATCCAATCTTTACAAGTGATTCTATTCTGATGCCTTGCTCACGAATCGTTTGTGCTCCTGATTGGAATGCCTTCTCAATCACAACGCCTAATCCTACTAACTCCGCTCCTGACCGTGCTATGATCTTAATCAGACCTTTCGCGGCATCCCCATTAGCAATAATATCATCGATAAATAATACTCGATCTTCACTCTTCATATACTCTCGAGATAACATAATATCTGTCACAATCCCTTTTGTAAAAGAAGGAACACGTTCACAGTATGCATCTGGATCAGCTAGTAGTGTTTTTTTGCGGCGAGCGAATACAAGCGGTACCCCTAGTTCGTATGCAGTGGCAAATGCAACAGCAATACCGGATGATTCAACTGTAACTACCCGTGTGACACCTGATTCACGAAATCTTGCTGCAAATTCGCGTCCCATTTCCATTGTTAATTGTGGATCTACCTGATGATTCAATAATCCATCCAACTTCAACACTTTATCAGATAAAACGATACCTTCTTCAATAATTCTCTTTTTTAATAATTCCATTATGTTACCCTCCCATACCAATCCTTTGTCGTTAAAGTACCATATATCTAGTTCAAACATCAAGTGAATTTGGACATGTTACAGTCATGTCCTTCCCATATTCAACATACCTTGTACTAATGCGAAGTAACGCAAGGGGGGATTAAGATGAAAAACGCAATCCGGATTATGCAAATTGCATTTACTTACATAGGTACCGTTGTTGGTGCCGGATTTGCCACTGGACAAGAAATCCTCCAGTTCTTTACACAATATGGAAAGTGGGCAACACTAACTATTCTTCTCTCAACCATACTTTTTATATGGCTAGGCACAAAGATGATGATCATTTCTCGTAGAATTCATGCCAGGTCATATGAGGACTTGAACACGTATTTATTTGGGCAACAATCAGGTCGTCATATTAGTACCATCATGCTTTTTATCCTGATCGGAGTAAATAGCATCATGTTGGCAGGTGCTGGTTCCGTCTTTGTACAACATCTTAATCTTCATTACCAGACGGGACTAATTATCACGCTTGTGGGTTCCTATTTCTTACTTAACAAAGGAATACATTCGATACTATACATGAATAGTATCGTTGTTCCCATGATGTTAAGCATTTCATTGCTTATCATCTCGAGAACATGGCAAATGCCTAACGCAGATCATTTTCTAACTTTAACCACTGACGCTAATTTATCCATGGCCTGGATATCCCCGATACTATACACTGCCTTCAATCTCGTTATGGCCCAAGCTGTGCTTGTCCCCTTGGGGAGCCATACTGAGAGTATTACAGCCATTAAATGGGGAGGAATCATCGGTGGTCTAGGTGTCGGATTTATGCTAATGGCTGCTCATTTCGCCATGTCTGCACAGATGCCAGGTATAACACAGTTTGAGATTCCGATGGGAAGCATTGCATTTCAATTAGGGATCGTCGTTCAATTGATATATGTGCTACTTATATTTCTAGAGATCTTCACCACTTTTGTTGCAGATGTCTACGGGATTACTTTACAAATACAGCAACGTTTTAAAGTCTCTCCACGATTAATTTCTATTGCCATCATGTTAGCTTGCTTTTTATTCAGCCAACTTGGTTTCAGTTACTTGTTGTCCGTTTTGTACCCACTCTTCGGATTCCTTAGTTTATTCTGGATTGTTAAATTGATGTTGATAAAGAAATAATATGAGCTGTTGGCATAATATCCCGAATATGTTGAACTACATAGGGATGACAAGTCATCATAATAATCTGGCGTGTGGGGGATACTTCCTGCAATAAAGTTAAGGCAGATATCATTCTCTCCTGATCAAAGTTAACAAGAATATCGTCAAAAAGAAGTGGGATCGATATTTGCGAATTCATCGTACCTGCTAACGCGAGTCGCATGGCTAAGTACATTTGTTCTGCCGTTCCACGACTAAGCTTTACACTTTCAATTAGACCACGTTCGCGATGTTCAGCTAGCAGCACCTTTGCTCCCATTTTCATAACGATACGTGAATAAGCACCATTCGTTAAGCGTGCGAAATAAATTGAAGCCAATTTCAATACTTGTGGCTGTTTCTCTTCTTCATAAATACGTCGAGTTCTAGTGATCAGCTCTGAACAGATAGACATCACAGCATAATTCGCTGTCATTTGCTTTAACTCTGCTTTTTGCTCTTCCAGCTTCTGCACGGCTGTATCATGAAGACATAATAATTCTAGCTGATCTTGCTCTTGTAGCAACCTTCCGTGCTTTTGTTGCAACTCATTAAAGTGAGCCTCGATCTCGTTCAATTCCTTCTCGCTCTGAGTACTTGCTAGTTCTAATTCCGTCTCATCATGAGTTGATAATATATCCAGTATGGCTTCTCTACGACGATCATCAGATCCACTAAACATCGTGATCTCCCATTGTCTAATAAGAGCTAGCAATTCCTCTCTTCGTTTATTAATCGCCCCACGATGTAAGAAGCCTTCTCCACTATCTGCTCCACTCAGTGTGAGTAGCTCCTGCCTCAGGACTGAGATACGTTGCCATTCGTCTGAAACAATCTTTATCTCTTCTTCCACTGACTCTAATCTAGCAAGTAGCAAACTACGCTGATGCATCTTTTCCTGATACTCATCCCATTCCTTCTTCTTCAACTCAATCCATGCAGTAGGGGATAAGTCTACAGGTCTTAAGCCATCCACAGTCAAACTCATGCATTCTTTTTCATATTCTTGACAATCTTGTTCTAATTGAATCTTTTTTCGTTGGAGTTTATCCAATTGTTCGATACTTTCCAACCCTTGCTCTGCCAATAAGAACATATCTAGTACTGCTTCTGGCGATAGATGAGGATCCAGTTCTCGTTGTTGTAACCAATTCTCCCACTTTAGCTCCAGTTCTTCAAATATCCCTTCTTCTTTCGTCATGTTCTCTCTGACTCTGGTTAAATCACGAGCCAAACCATCAACCTGGCTTGTAAACATGTGTAATTCTGTTCTCAATTTGTCCAACTTTTGTTGCCATAACTGCCACTGATCCATCAGTTTTCGTAATTCACGAACACTTGATTCTAACTCTCCAGCATCTATAGAGCTTATTGAACCATCACTTTTAGTTGTTGAGAAGGGATCGGAAATAAGACTAACCATTAGCTTAGTAATCACTTCTAGATCTTGACTTTCATCTTCCCGTTTACTAGAGTCAGCAGCTTTACTACGTTGTGGAGAGTACTTTATGACTCCATTCCAATAGAGAATAACATCTATAATCAACAAGGTCGAACCCGTTACAATTGCTGGTATCACGAATCCCATACGCCATAATAGATAAGGAAGGACAAGCGTTAAGGCAACACTACCCCATAACAATCCACGCGTTATTCTCTTCTTCTTTTTCTTGGTAGCCCTATCCATCTCGACTTGTCCAATAACTGAATACCTTGAAAAACGATTCTCACGCCACCGTTCTAATGCACTCTGTAGATCATTCCACAACATCATAACTTCTTCTGGATTATGAGATACCATCATTCCAAAGCGTTGTCGACCATTATCCAATTCGTCCTTATAACCTATTTGAGCTCTACGGCAATCATCTTCAGCAGCATCCATATGCTGACGAATCTGTTGCGTCTCCAGTGCCAAACTTTCAATTCTACGATCATAATTAGCGAACCCTACAACATACCGCCGAACAATATCCCGTTCTCCAACCGATGTTGAGAAATTCTGAAGTTCTTTCTTTGTCCAACGTGAATCGATTTGACGAACGATACGAATAACCCGTAAATCTAGCGCTGTTGCTTCGGCAGAAACCTCAAGCAGATCACTTTTCTTCCCCTCATACGAATCCCTCCGAGTGTACAATCGTTCAATCAAAGAACCCTGCTCTCCAAGCCTCGTATCTGTAATTAAATCATCCAACACCGCTTGTAAATCTGCTTGATTCCTAAGGCATTGTGATCTACGTAACGAGATAGCATCAGCTTCAACTTGTAGAGATTCCCATCTCCGAATTCCACCTTCAGGAAATGACGTAACAACGTCTAAAGAACACTCTTCCTGCTTAGCTTCCTTCCAATTAAGCCACGTAGGTCTAATATCCTGTGCTTTTCTTAACAAAAGTAGACGGTCAGTAGACACTCGTCGAGTCTGCTCCTGACTAGAAAGGTTCTCTAATGTTTCAGCACATGATGATACATTATCATTATATCTTCGAAGAAATGATTTACTTTCAGTAATTTCCTTTCCTAACTGTTCCATACTTTGCAATAATTTAGATATTTCTTGTACTCTACCTTTCGGCTTGTAAAGCTTCTCCATTTCTTGGTTAAGCTTACGCTCTGCCTGGATAATCTCTGTTCCCCCACCTATACCTGCATGAAATAAATAACTATTCATTTCATCGGATTGCAGTGAACGTATTTCCTGAAGCTCACTTAGAGATATGGCAAATAATTGATTGAACATCTCTCGCGACAACCCACCTAGAAGCTCACGTTCCATTTCTTGCTGTGTTACCTTCTGAACTTGCCCCGAAGCATCACTTCTAACGATTGAAAGTTTCTCTGTTCGGTTGCCGGACCCACTTCCTCCTTCACCAGACGCTGCGAACCTAGAGATACTCCATTTCATGCCCTCAGCATCGATCACAGTAAGTACTCCACCATGAACTCCGCCCGTCAAAGGTTCATATCTTTCCGTAGGATAGGTCCGACTAGGGATGCCAAAGAACATTGAGCGTACAAATTGCTGAATCGTACTTTTCCCCGCTTCATTTGGACCCATGAATATCGTTGTACCTGAATTTAGCGTAATATCTAATTCTCTCAAGTGACCAAATCCATGAATCTGAAGTCTTTCAATTCTCATACACTCCTACCTCCCTCACCAATTTCGTTAAGGAGTAACACGGCACCAAGCTCACCCGCACGTTCTAACCATTCCTGTTTTTCCTCCGCGGTAGACTCATTAACGAGTAATCTGATTTCTCGATTATTCATGAGAGGAGACAGTGCTTTATCTAGCAGTTCCTTAGACAGATCAGTATCTGCCTCTATTTTATCTGCTAGCCGTAGTAATTCGCCTAGAAAATGATCTTCAAGAATTAGCTCAGCACGATCAATCTCAATTCCCGATTGAAGTGACATGCTTTCGCTCCAGACCAATCCTCCGAATTGATCCTTTTCTGCTCTAACGATTTCTCTACGTCTCAATTCTTGTTCTAATTCTTCTGCGATATGGCCACTTTCAAGTTCACGATGAATAGAACTCCGACCCGTAATAATCCATCGTACGATACTCATACGATCTGGAAGCTGACTACGGATACTCTCTACCTGCTCTTCGACCCGCATCCGCCATTCATCAATATCATGAATACCATCTATTGATATTTTCTCTATCAACCAGCGAACTTGGTCCAACTCATGAAAGGTCAGTTGCACAGAAGCAACTTCAGATACGTCCACGACATAACATCCCTTAGGACCGATTTCTTTCACACTTCTACCTTGGATATTTCCAGCGTACACGATGTGAGGATACTCCTGAATCACACGCCGCATATGTATATGTCCTAGTGCCCAATAATCATACCCCGAGGCTTCCAACTCTTTACGAGTACAAGGTGAATACGTCTCATGAATAAGATCGCCATCCACATTGGCATGAAGTATCCCAATATGGAACAGCGATAACTTTTCATCTCGATGAAATTTCAAAGCCATATTCTCAGTCACTTTTGAAGTAGGATAAGAAATCCCACTCACAACTGCGACCTCCTGTTGATCAAGACGTCGTCTAGCAATCACACTTTCTACTTCAGGTCCAAATACATGCACATGGTCATCATTTCTGATTTGTAACCTAGGACCATCTAGAGGGTCGTGGTTTCCATGGATAACATAAATATGAATACCATGCCTACCCAGTTCCTCAAAAGCTGCTTGTATGGCTAAATGAGCTCTCAAGGAACTATCTGCTGCATCATAAACATCACCACTAACGACAATGAAGTCCACTTTTTCAACAATCGCAATTTCTATTAATTGACGTAACGCATTAAATGTCGATTCTCTTAAATGTTGACGAATGTGATCTGACAATCCCTTCATGCCAATAAACTTACTATCCAGATGTAAATCAGCGACGTGGATGAACCGAAAAGGATTCATTTAACATCCCTCATGCTGGTATCGAATTCTAGATACATTTTCTTAAGCAGATTAACGACATGAGTAAGTGAATATTCACTTTTAGCTTTCTCCCATGCTGATCGAGACAATTCATACCGATAGGATGGATCACTTATAACCTTCTCCAAAGCCTCACTAAGTGCAATATAATCTTCAACAGGTACTAGCAATCCATTCACACCATCATCAATTTGTTCTGGAATTCCCCCAACATCACTCCCTATAAGGGCAAGACAACTCAGTGCTGCCTCAGCAAATACAGATCCGAAAGACTCCGCTCTAGACGGTAATACGAATATATCAAAAAAAGGAATAAATTCTTCTGGATGAAGTGTATATCCATAGAATATCGTCTCATTGTATACACCTAGTTGACGCGCTAACTCTTCTAGTTCTTTACGATAAGGTCCATCACCGATGATATGAAGTACATAATCATAACCACGTGATTTAAGTTCAGCACAGGCTTTAAGTAGAATGTCTAGCCCTTTGGCCGGAACAAGACGACATACGGTTACAAGTTGCGCAATCTCATTCTCGTGGGGAATAGGCTTAAAGCGTTTCTCATCAAATCCGTTCGGGATGACATGAATGTGATCAGGATGATCAACATAAGACGACATATATTCAGCAAAAGATTGAGATACTGTAATTAATCGATCACTTTTTTGTTCTAACTCGTGATAGAGAGAGACCAAGAATTGATGTTCTGGCCCATTCTCTTGAATCTTCCCATTAAGGATAAGCTCTCGTTCATAGCTAGAATGGATGGTTTGAATCAATGGCGTATCCGGGAATAATTGCTTCAGCGCAAGCCCAGCGATCGGATGATGGGCATGAATAAGCTCATATGGTTTCTTAACACGCATGCGAACCCACCATAGATAATCCCGATAGGTCTGAATATACTTTTGTACAATTTCACTATCTTTATAGAGTGTCCAGTCGAATGTATCGAATACCACTTCTTCGCGACCTTTATTTCTCAATCTCTTGGGTAACCAGAATATTTCCATCTCCCAACGAGATGAACTGAATCGCTCCTGCATATAAGGGACCATAGATGATACACCACCTGGTTGTTCAGGTGGGAAGAAAAGTGCTTGTAATAACTTCATTGAGTATTCCTTCTTTCTATTATGTCATTCTCTATTCAGAATTTAAGAAATTATGATATATTAAGAACATACGTTTTAATATTTGGACATAAATTTCATTGAAGGAATGAGGAATATAGATGCCATTAGTCCCAGGATCTTCGCCGATCATTCCAGGGATCGCTTACGCATGTAGTCTTTACATTGTACTCATTATGACGGTCATGTGCCTCATTATGTATAGCAGACAACGCAAGAAAGCTTATCTTTATATGGTGTTTGCCTTCCTCTTTATTATCGCATACGAAGGAATGAACATCCATTACCTGAGTAAGGGGAATACCCTATCTAGCTCCACCCTTTGGTCAACGCGACTACAGGTATTCTCTTTTCTATTGTTAAATACTTCAGTATATCTATTGTACAAAAAAATAACTAAACGTGGATATGCACTTCTTGGATTTATGTTGCTATTATTCCTAGTACCGTTGTTTCTAACAAACTATACACCGCTCAATATAACTTCGGGACAACTATTCTATCTGAACATATACCAAGGAATCGTAATTATTGTAGGGCTCTGCTTAATCACGCCACGTATTGGTCAGCCAATCAAATATATTATAGGTTCGGTTATCAGTCTGATTGGGGTTATTCTCTCAATCATCTTTCTCTACGCAGATCATATCAATGCCACATTAAATACGATTCACTTATTACTTCCACTTCTCTATTACACGGT
Source organism: Paenibacillus crassostreae (assembly GCF_001857945.1). Classification (NCBI taxonomy): domain Bacteria; kingdom Bacillati; phylum Bacillota; class Bacilli; order Caryophanales; family Paenibacillaceae; genus Paenibacillus; species Paenibacillus crassostreae. The sequence continues at coordinate 4,024,952 of NZ_CP017770.1, read as the reverse complement.
TATCTTTATTATTCTATTCCAAAGAATTGTTGAGCAAATGCAATCTATTTATCGTTCCTCCATTACTGATGGATTGACCAATCTTTATAACCGCCGATTTTTTATGAAACAAGTTAAACGTTATGTAGATCAAGGATTGAAGGTTTCTGTTATTTTTTGTGATATCGACAACTTTAAGAAACTTAATGATACCCAAGGACATGCAAGGGCAGACCAAGTATTGAAACAAGTTGCGGACATCATTGATGAAGAAGTATCTGGCGTAGGATTATCTGGGCGGTATGGTGGAGAAGAGTTGGTAGCTGCATTAGTTGATAAACGAGCGAAAGTAAATATCATCGCTGAGAACATACGATCACGTGTTGAACAAGAGAGTATTGTTACCATCAGTGTAGGTCACAGCAGTCTTAGAAAGAATGTATCAGTCGATGAACTCGTGTCTCAAGCAGATCAAGCTATGTATCGTTCCAAAACAACGGGGAAAAACAAGGTCTCTCCCTTTCATTTACCCTCTTCGAGAAAAGAAACGACAAGACAAAAAGAAGCATCAGCGGAACTATAATCCGCGATGCTTCTTTTTAACATCTACCTATTTTTTAAGAAAGACAATGTTTCAGGAGTGCAGCATGCACCCCACCCTCATTATTAGAAAGCGTTACTTCATCTGCTGCCGCCTTTACTTCAATAGGGGAATTATCCATTGCGATACCTTTACCTGCATATGTCAGCATCGTGATGTCATTGAAGTAATTCCCAATGGCTAGTACTTCTTCCTGTTGAATACCACGTTTCATCGCAAGCTGCTTCAATGCGTTTCCTTTTGAAGCTTCATTATTCATGAGATCAATGAAATAATCACCACTACGGAGCATATTAAGTTCTAATTCCCACTGACTTAAATCTTTATAGACCTCATCGATTACTTTAGATTCACCAAACATGGTGAATTTAACAATAGGTTCTTTAATGGAACTCCATTCGGGCAAATTAAATGGTAACGTTAAGTAATTCTCATACATATTGCGTACGACTGGCTCCAGGCCATCCACACTATCAACATACATGTCATATGGAGTATTGATATCAAAGTGAATACCTTTTTCACGACAATATTGCATGAAGGGTGTTAACGATATAGGTTCCATAGCGAAATGATGGACGATCTCCTTTGTATCTACCTTAGCGGTTGCTGCCCCATTATGGCTGATCACATATCCGCTCAAGCCCATCTCCTCCATGAAAGGAATCGAATTTAACGGCCCCCGACCTGTACAAAGGATAATCTCTGCACCTGTCTCAGCCACTGCTTTTATAGTCTCCTTCGTCTGTTGACTTATCTCGTGGTCATCATTCAATAGCGTACCATCTACATCTAGTGCAATCAGTTTGTATTTCATTATCCATCCATCCCTTTCTATCTCTTTATCTATTATTCTTCCTTGCCTAACAAGGATAATTCCTCTGAAGTCAATTCGCGATATGTTCCAATTTCAAGATTGGGATCCAATATTACCTGTCCCATTTGAACACGCTTGAGATATATTACTTTCTTACCTACTGCTTCAAACATTCGCTTCACTTGATGAAATTTGCCTTCATGTATCGTTAAAGAAATTATAGATATGATTGTATCTCCATCTTGTTCTTGACTAAGCACATGTAGTTCACCAGGCAATGTCTCATACCCATCATCCAAGGTGACTCCTGCCGCAAATTTAGCAATATCTTCCTCGCCAACATCCCCATCTACCCTTGCTTCATATGTCTTTGGAACATGTTTACGCGGTGACAACAGATTATGTGCAAACTTCCCATCATTCGTTAAAAGGAGTAATCCTTCTGTGTCTTTATCCAATCTTCCCACAGGGAAGGGCTCAAACACGACATCCTCAGTGTCTAACAGATCCAGTACCGTTGCTTCACGCTTATCTTCCGTAGCAGATACAACACCTTGAGGCTTATGCAACATCAGATAAATAAATTCCTTATAGACAATCCGCTCTCCATTCACTTCGATATGATCGTTGAATGGATCGACATGTAATCCGCTATCTTTCAGCACTATGCCATTTACTGTAATACATCGTTGTTTGACCATTCTCTTAATTTCACTTCTAGATCCATGACCAAGATGTGCTAGAATTTTATCAATTCTTTGGGTCTTGCGTACTCCACCACTCATATCTATCTTCCTCCACTCACTATGCTCATCCTTAATATGTTTGAAGCAACCCACTTATGTCATAACAGTGGGTTGCCTCATAGAGAAGACTATCTTGAATCCTACACCTATTCGTCTTCATTCGCTAACATGTATCTTATTGCTATCCGGACGTTGTGGTCCACGCCGTTGCGGAATATTAGGCTTAAGTGTTGCTTGCGCCATGTCAACTTCTTGTTGAAGTTCTGAATCAGTAATAACAATGGACAGATCATAGTAAGAAAACGGTTGTTCATCATATCGCTCTATTTGCTTAGCATATTGACGAACTTGTGGTACTAGCAATCCTAGATCAATTCCCAATGAAAGTGATGGATATTGCTCCAATTGATCTGCTGCGCTGTGCAACATCTTTCGACCACCAATAAGATTGTGATTGCGGAAATGATAGAGTCCGACAGCAACCTGTAACAATCCCTTATATAAAGGATCGTGATTGTTACGAAGCCATAGCTCTTCTAATACTTCATGACATTCGAAATAATCTTGATCTCGATTGAAATAGATGAGATAGGCAACGTAGAGTTCCTCATATTTCATCCGTATTCTCACCTTTTTTTGTCAAAGCGATAAGTCGTTTCACCTCATCCAGAAGCAACTTCATCTCATCCATTTCCTGTCTTTGCCAAATATCATTAAATCGCTCTTGGAACGTTATCGCTTCATTCACCAAATGATAAAAGTACAATTGATGAATCAAGGAGAGCACTCGTGTAGTTACATTGGAGTCATCTTCAAACTGTTTCTGAGCCTCCAAAATATCTTCACGAATACTCGACATCTCATTATCCAAAGTGGATGCCGCTTCCCCTGCCTTCTTCAAACGCTTGCGAATATTATCTGGTAAGCTTTCAGGGTATTTATAACTTAGTGAATGTTCAATCGTCGCCCAGAAGTTCATAGCTAATGTACGTATTTGGATTTCGGCAAGAACTACTATTTGTCCAAGAGCGGTTTGCACCGGATATTCCACAATCATATGGAAACTCCGATATCCACTTTCTTTATAATTCGTAATATAATCCTTCTCATACACTACTTTCAGATCTTTACGGTTACGAATGTATTCCGCTACCCGTCGAATATCCTCTACGAATTGACACATGATTCGAATTCCAGCAATATCCTCGATCCCCGTCTCCAGCTTATCCATCGGCACATCTAACCGTTTAGCTTTATTGAGAATACTCGATATTTTCTTGACCCGACCTGTAACAAATTCAATGGGCGCATATTCTTCACGTTTCTTTAATTCAGCACGCATCGTTTTGAATTTAACCTTTAATTCCTCAACCGTTTGTTCATATGGGAGCAAGAACATTCCCCAATCTCTATTATCCATTCCCATGTATAATTTAACCTCCAGTCTTTCACCCTCAGTGATGATCAGCACCTACCGCTTCTGATATATGACGGAATCCATCTTGTCGTAGGCACTTCCTCAACTCTGCGTGGATCTTACGATTCACATCTGGCCCTTCGTAAATAAGTGCTGTATATATTTCAACCAGGCTTGCACCTGCTCGAATCTTCTCATAAGCGTCCTTACCAGTAAAAATCCCACCAGAACCAATGATCGGTAATTGACCATGACTCTGTTTATATATTCTAGATATGATATCTGTAGATCGTTGCGTTAATGGTTTACCACTCAGTCCTCCACTTTCCTTAGCATTGGAATGATTCAAGCCTTCGCGAGACAAAGTTGTATTCGTCGCAATGACACCTGATACTCCACTTGACTGAAGGACATCAACCATCGATTCAAGTTCAGCATCACTCACATCGGGAGCGATTTTGACCAATATATGTTTATTAGTGTTATGTTTACGTGCTTGTTCCTTCATTTCATCCATGATATGGGCAAGTAGAGAAGATAATTCACTTCCATATTGCAGATTACGTAAGTCTGGTGTATTCGGTGAACTGATGTTCACGACGAAAAAATCACCATGAGGATATAGTAAACGAATACATTCCTGATAGTCTTTATAGGCCTCTTCATTCGGGGTTACTTTATTCTTTCCAATGTTAATAGCAACTGGAATTTGTCGTTTTGGATGGTTGGAAAATCTCCGAGCCATAGCTTCTGTTCCATCATTATTAAACCCCATCCGATTCACAAGTGCTTCATCTGAAGGAAGTCTAAAAAGACGAGGCTGATCATTCCCGGGTTGTCCCTTCGGTGTCACAGTTCCTACTTCCATAAATCCAAATCCTATAGATGAGAAACCCTTTACGGCTACTGCATTCTTATCTAATCCTGCAGCAAGACCCACAGGTGTATGGAAATGTAATCCGAACAAGTCAACGGTTAGATCTGAAGACTCCTTCACACCCCATATGCTACGTAATACATGAGATGCACCCGGGATGGAGCCAGCAGTATGTAATCCTCCAATAACTAGATGATGCGCCTTCTCTGGATCTAATTTAAAAAATATTGGTTTTACCACATTTCTATATAACACAGGTTTATCTTCATCTCCATCCACAGTATTCTCTATACTTATAGTTTAGCCTTTTACAGTTCAAAAAGAAAGTGGATTCAGCCCATCAATCCTCTCCATTCTATCAATAACCAAGTTATAGCTATTTATCAAAAAAGCCATTACAATTAGAATAGTTAGTGATACTCATGGAAAGAGGGTTCATCTATATGACAACCAAACGCAAACCGCCAGCAATTCACCACACGAAGCAAGAAGTCAATAAAAAAGCACTATTGTGGGTTGGAATCAGCATATTTCTAGTCATTATAGCTTTGACCGTGTTACTCATTCTTAACATTTAATTCAGCCAATGGTAAGTTTTAAGGGGGTTCGTCTGATCCTGTCTATGCCGAGATTTATATCGTTCCGTTGGAACAAGCAACTCATCAGGTAGGACCCCTTTGACTATTGATACCTTCGTCCCCATAGGAACTAGATCAAATAACTCTTCTACATCCTCTTGCGTCATACGTATACATCCATTCGACTCGTCAAGACCAATGCTATTGGGCTCATCCGTTCCGTGAATAGCATAATTGCTAGTAGATAGTTGCATTCCTCGACTTCCAAATTCACCATTAGAACTTCCGTTGGGATTAACAACTTTTTCAGAGATCACGAAGTCCTCCTCTGGAGTCTTGCCACCCCCTAGTCCTACCTCATAATTTCGCAACAAGATGTTTCCACTAACTACCGCTAATCGATGGTTCGCTTTATCAACAATAATCTCGAGAGGCTGTTCAAAAAAAACATCATCGCCTACGTTAGAACTGGTATTGTCATTAGTAGTCGATCCGCTGTCTTCCTTGTTAGGTAGTGTAACTGTGTTCCCAGCAAGTGTTGTTGATGAAGTATACCTTGCTTTAATTGTATCAAAATATTGCTCCATCACTTCCGTCGATCCTGATATCACATTATTTGGAAATGGCTGTGATAGTTCTTCTAACCTTGCTGGGAGTCGCCCATTTTCTTGCACAAAGAAACGTATTGCGCCTGATAATGCCACCAATTGCTCTTGTTTCTTAACCCATTCTAATGCAGATGCCTTAAGATCTGTAGCATCAGGTGGTGTGCAATCACAAGCCATGGGATCATAGGATTGAAAAACTATTTGTGCATTCGCCATTTTATCTAGTGTGTATGTAAGGGGCATATTTTGTTTCCATATCAACCATTTATCTTTACGCTCCATACCCAGAACAGCCATCTTAATCGGTAATGCGCTCGAATAATCCAACAATAATGCTAGATTTCGGGCTGTTTCTTGAGATGAACCACGATGTTGAGCTGTAAATGTAGGAATGTTGATAGAAGCGGTATCTTTCACTTTGACTTCAGTCACATTGTCAGCCTGATTCTTCTCCGTATCATTGGTTAAGGTCTGTTTCTCAGCAGGAATGGATGCAACCGTAACTCCAGGAGCTTCCAGTGGTGCTAAGATTAGAAATAAGAACATCAATGTTAATAACAACAATCGTATTTTATATGTACGTCGTTCTCTATTGCGTGACTGATGAAATAATCTATCTTGGTATTCTTTCCATACATCATCTGGCACCCTACTATGTTCGAAAGCTTCATATACGTCACTAGATTGATTAAAACAATAATTAGCTTTACCTTCCTCACCGTTCTTTTCATATTCCTTACCGAGTAAATACCATCCCATCTTATTCTCTGGATGCTGCTCTACATATTTTTTGAGGAATATCGAGTTTTTCACCATACACCTCCAAAATGATGACTTGATAATATTTATATCGGCAGAACGGATAAAAAAATAGACATCTCTCACGAATTACAATTTCATGAGAAATGTCTATATTATGATTTCAGTCTAATCTGAAAGTTATATTAACCTTCTTTATTAAACGGTTCATCAGCGATCTTGATTGAATCTGTTGGGCAACCATCGCATGCGTCATCTAGATCATCATATAAATCTTCAGGAATCACAGTTACACCATGATTACCATCTTCACCATAGATCACTTCAGCTAGTCCTTCATCATCATAATCATAAATATCTGGTGCTGTTGCACCACACGCACCACATGCTATGCATGTATCTTTTTCAACCCATGTATATTTAGCCATTTTTCTCTTCCTCCTGTATATCCATTCATTACAGTCCTATTCCAAGAATCATCATTCATAATATTAAACTATTAAAAATGAATTTTCAATTCATTTCAAATATAATTACCAATTGGAATCAACCTTATGACAAAGATTATTCACCTTTTTCTCTAAAATCCATCTGTAATGATGTTCCTCTTATTTTGTGGTTTCTAATTAATGTTGAGGGATCATTACCTAACATCCCCGCAGTCAAAATCGCATTCTCACCATACTTATTACGCATCAAATCCATCGCCTTCGTTAAAGATTCTTTCTTGGGTTGCTTCTCATAATCAAAAAGATCCAATTGAATCGCAGAATCTTCTTTTGATATTAGATGTTGGAGTGTTACACCTAACAAGCGAACTGGCTTATCCCAACTCCAGTGTTCTCTATATAATGAACAAGCTTCCTCATAAATATCTTCAGTAATATCTGTTGATGAATCCAGTGTATGTGTCCGAGTAATCGTCTTCATATCGGGTGTACGAATTGTAATTTGTACGGCTCCCGCAACCAACTGCTTCCGTCGAAGCCTACGTGCTACCTGATCACTTAGGTTAAGAAGTACACGATGAATGTCCTCTTTCAAGCATATATCCATAGGAAGTGTCGTTGTATGGCCAATCGATTTACTCTGTTCTTGCTCTTCCAACACTGGAGAATGATCAATACCATTAGCTGCCCTTTTCATCCAACTCCCGAGCACACCAAAGTTCTGCATCAATAAATTCTCATCAGTCTTGGCTAATTGCCCAATCGTATGGATGTTAAGTTTACGTAATTTGTCTGCCGTTCTTCCACCAATACCGAATAATTCACCACAGGGCTTATCCCACAAAACCTTTGGAACATCACGAATACGAAGTATCGTTAAACCATTAGGTTTTTTCATATCTGAAGCCATCTTCGCAAGTAGCTTATTTGGTGCAATCCCTATAGAGCATGGAAGATGGAGTTCTTCATAAACTCTCTTCTGAATGATTGAGGCAATCTCTTGTGGTGTACCAAATTGCTTAGATCCTGTAATATCTAAGTAACACTCGTCGATCGAGGTGGCTTCCATACAAGGTGTATATTCATAAGCTATCTTCATAAAAGCATTAGAATAGCGGCGATATAAATTGAAATCCGGAGATATAACGATTAAGTGTGGACACTTCTTGAGCGCCTGATGTACTGACATTCCGGTTGATATTCCTATTCGTCTTGCAGCATAGGAACAAGTCACAATAATTCCCTTACGAAGCTCCACACTACCCGCTACAGCAGTTGGTTTACCACGGTATTGATCAGGATCTTCCGCTTCATGTACTGAGCAGTAGAATGCATTCATATCGACATGAAGTATAACCCTGCCATGGGCTGGATAATATTCATCGATTTCCCTCACATTAATTCCCCTTATTCTTTCATATAAATAACAATAATCTTAGCATACCCTGAAACTAAGATCTGCTTTTTATTAAAAATATGTATTTCTTTGTTACATTCCAGTGTAGAAGTGCTATAATAATGAACTATAAAAATGTTAATACAGACTTCCCAAGGAGGGCTACCATGTCTGCATCTATTTCTATATTCGATACAACCCTACGAGATGGCACCCAAGGAGAGGGAGTCAGTTTATCTGCGGATGATAAATTAAAAATTGCCAAAAAACTTGATGATCTCGGTGTTCATTATATTGAAGGTGGCATTCCAGGAAGCAATAGCAAAGATATTGAATTTTTCAAAAGAGTTCAAGAATTGGGACTACGTGCAAAAATCACGGCATTCGGAAGTACACGACGTAAAAATACGGAAGCGTCACAAGACCGCAATCTACAGTGCATTCTGGAATCAGGCGCACAAGCTGCAACCTTAGTAGGTAAGTCATGGGATTTCCATGTGCATACGGCACTTCAGACAACATTGGAAGAGAATTTAGCCATGATTTACGACTCTATATTATATTTAAAACAGAACGGGCTTGAGGTTATCTTCGATGCCGAGCATTTCTTCGATGGTTATAAGAATAATCCAGAATATGCACTTTCTGTTATCACAAAAGCAGCAGAAGCTGGAGCAGACTGGATCACCATGTGCGATACGAACGGTGGAACACTTCCACATGAAGTTTATGATATCGTGTCCACAGTTGTTTCTAACTTACCACAGGCGAACCTCAGTATTCATACCCATAATGACTGCGAACTTGCTGTGGCTAACTCGCTAAGTGCTATCCAAGCGGGTGCGAGACAAATTCAAGGAACGATAAATGGATATGGAGAACGTTGCGGAAATGCAAATCTTTGCTCGATTATTCCAACCTTACAACTAAAAATGGGATATGACTGCATTCAAGCAGATTCATTGAAACAACTATCCAATACTGCTCGTTTTATAAGTGAAATCGCTAACGTACACATGCCTGTGAACCAGCCATATGTTGGTGGTGCGGCATTCGCTCATAAAGGAGGCATTCACGTCTCTGCCATCCTTAGAGATTCTCGTACGTACGAACATATCTCACCAGAATTAATTGGGAATAAACAACGGATCCTCGTTTCTGAATTAGCTGGTCAGAGTAATATATTGTCTAAAGCCAAGGAAATGGGTCTAGAATTTGATCCTAGCAACGAAAATTCCAGTAAGGTGATTGATAAGATAAAAGACTTAGAACATCAAGGATATCAATTTGAAGCTGCAGACGCTTCATTGGAGCTCTTACTTCGTGAAGCTAACGGACAAATTTCCGAACTTTTCACCTTCGAATCTTTCAAAATGCTTGTTGAGAAAAGCGCAGGTCAACCTGTAGTGTCTGAAGCATTTGTCAAAGTAAACATTGATGGTCAGAGCGTATATACGGCGGCTGAAGGAAATGGACCTGTCAACGCACTCGATAACGCTTTACGAAAAGCTCTTGTTCAATCCTTTCCATCGCTACAAGAAATGCATTTGTCTGATTATAAGGTCCGTGTTCTTGATGAGAAAGATGCTACTGCTGCTAAAGTACGCGTTCTTATTGAATCTAAAAATGTAAGCAATACATGGAATACAGTTGGAGTATCAGGAAATGTGATTGAAGCTAGTTGGGAAGCATTAGTTGATAGTATACGTTATGCACTTCTTGGTCAGATTAATCAGAATGATAAACATTCAAATATTGAAAGTCAGCATGGTCTTGTTAATCATTAGAGATCACAGTCAAAAACCTCGATGTCCATAAAGGGCACCGAGGTTTTATTGTATACCACTATGATTTTATTAACTTTTTCACTTTCTTCTCCAATTCCTCCGCAGAAATCGCTCCGAGAATAATTTCCCGTATAACACCTTGCTTGTCGATCAATACATTCGTTGGAAAAGCAGCTCCTCTATACTGATCAAATATGGTTCCATCTATGTCTAGCATGACTGGGAACGTCAAATGGTAGTTCTCGACAAATTTCATAGCATTCTTCTTATTGTCGAACTTGGTTACATTCACACCATAAATAGAAAGTTCATTCTGGTAAGTATCAGCTATTCTAACTAAATCTGGAGCCTCTATCTTACAGGGATCACACCACGAAGCCCAGAAATTCACTATAATTGCTTTCTCTTGTTCTCCACCTACATTGTATAAATTACCATCCAATCCTGTTGTTGAGAAGGCTGGTGCTAGTAATCCTGCTTCAGGTCCAGACTCTGTCGGGAGTGGCTTATCCATCTTAAAAACAGTTTGTACTCCAGCATCTGAATTCTGAAAAATAGCTAAAGTAACGAGTATCAATATCCCAATCCATATCGTTATTTTTTTCTTCATGATGTTTCGATTCCTTTTCTTTACGTCATTATGTACTATTCTACCCTCTTTATTAAATAACTTACAATTGAATAATAAAAAAAAAAGGACTTCTACGTAAACGTAGAAGCCAAAAGAAGAGAGCGGGGTAAATAGGAACTACCAAGCCGTTCATCATGAATGAAGAAATGTGACTACATGCAACTGTCCTCTCGTGAAACTACAGCGCATAACATCTTCATTATTTAGAACAAGCCTGTGGGATACTACTACAGCGGGTAGCCATACGAATGAAGGGCGAGCCTACCATTCGTAACGTAACGACAACCCGCTGCCCCCTTTTCTAATGAATGTAATTTATTATGATCGACTCAAGTAAGCATAAAGGTCACCTAACGTCTCAACCCTTCTCTTAGAAATATCAACAAGATAGGATTTCCACAACTCAGCAGTCATTAACGCATCCTCTAAGGCATGATGCCTACCAATGATAGGTATATTACGATCGAATAATAGTCCATCAAGATCGTAATTACCGATTGCAGGATCGAGCCAGCGTGCAATCATCATTGTATCAATAACACGATGACTAAGATGTGTCTTTGACGTCTTCCATAAGGCTGCATTCAAGAATGCCTTGTCGTGAGCGCTAGCATGAGCAATTAGCACCCTTCCCCCAACAAAAGACATAAAGTCATGCAAACCATTCATAAGCGTAGGAGCAGCATCTGCCATCTCCTGAGTGATCCCTGTTAATTTTGTAATATGTTGTGGAACTGGCTTTCGGCAGTTCACTAATGAATAGAACGTTTCTCCCTCAATAATCTCATCCCCTACCATTCTTACAGCACCGAAGGATAAAATTTCATCCCCATGCTGACAAGAGAACCCTGTTGTCTCAAGGTCGAACACAACCGTCTCAAGCTTTGTTAATGGTATGAACAGAACTTCAGGACGCCGTTGTTCTTTCATAAGTGCACGAATAAATGCCATATGTTGAGCGGTAGGGGCTCCCATCACGGAGGCTATTGCAGACGGCATTCCACCCTGCCGAAAATTGCTCCAAAACCCGTTGTTTCCCCTTACCGGCTCTTTCATGCCTTTCTCCTTTCCGCAAAACGCAACATTCGCTGTAATGCCCTGTGTATTCTTCTAACAACACCTAAGCTTTCACGAAGTTCATGCATTAGCGGTTTACTCGTAAGTTCTTCTTCTGACATATAGTTGCTGCTAATAAATAACCCATCTAATTCCTCATAAGGCGTACTTACCCTCATGTAAATAGCTGTATCGAAAGCTTTTTGGCAATTCTCAAGCAGAATATTCCCAGAATCTAAAGATATCAGCTTATCTAACCTTCTATATGTCGATGTTTCTTTAACACCAAGCTGCAAAGACATAAATCTCACAAAATTCACTAATGGAATATAGACACCATATTTGATATCGAACCCGCCTGCATGCTCACCAAATCGTTCAGTCACAACTTGCCCTAATAAATTTAATGTTGCCTTGTGTCTAACCGTATTTCGCAATATAGCGTATTGCAACTCAGGAACTTCTTGAAAACCTTGATGTAGCATCTCTTTAAATTCAACCGTTAATCTAGAATCTCCCGCAACATGTCTTACATCAGAAGCTATGATCAAATAACGAACAGGCTCCCAGCTTAAATCACTCCGCCATTCCATTAATGTCTTCTTCCAATCCTGGAGTGTCTTACGCCACATGGATTCTGAACACATCACTTTACCTAAACATTTCTCATAACCTAAATAGGCAAGTTTATCGCATAGAGCAATAGCAAATTTCTCAAAAAATTCATCTTTGTTATTATGGAGTTCATCACTGATGATAAGACCGTTATCTTGATCACTCCACATCGTCGATTCCATGCGTCCTGCACTTCCAAATACGATAAAAGAATATGAAACGGGAGGCTGACCATAGCCGGCCTCAACCATATCTTGTTCACAGAGTTCCAAGGCTCGTGTAGTAATTAAATCATGCATTTGGTTCACTAAATCCATCCACTCGGAGATAGGAAGAGTTGCCCTTAGTTGCTGAAAATCGTTCTGAAATTCAATACGTCTTTGTCTTAATATCTCCCACGAAATAGCATCTTTTATTACTGATAAGTCCAAATTGAATTCCTTTGTACTCACCGGTTCCATACCTTTCGCCCCTCCCATTCGAGCATTATGGGAACCATCTTTTATATCAGGATATAGATCCATTTAGTTTATAGGAGGAGTCCTAGACCCGGATTTTGCTTCAGCATCCGTTAGCAATTTCATTTGCTCTGGATATCCATAAGTACCGTGTTCACTAATATCTAATCCCATCATTTCTTCTTCTTCCGTAACACGAAGTCCCATAATAGCTTTCATCGCTCCAAGAATAATGAATGATATTACTAGAACAAAAGCGAAGGAACCAACGACACCTAGAACTTGAACTCCCAATTGATGTAAACCACCACCATAGAATAATCCCGCTTGGCCCACTCCCGTCTTCTCTACTAGTTCCGGTGTAGCGAATAGCCCAGTTGACACCGCACCCCATACACCTGCAATACCGTGTACAGATACGGCATAGATTGGATCATCTAATCCTGCACGTTCTAACCATTGTCCCGCTAAGAAAGCAATTGTACCAGCAACAGCACCTATAACAAGTGCAGCCCATGGTTCAACAAAAGCACAAGAACCAGTTATAGCAACCAACGCAGCAAGCACACCATTCAGCATGCTCGGAATATCTCCTTTACCAAATACCATCCAGGAGATTGCAAGTGCTGCGATTGCTCCTGCAGCTGCTGCAATGTTCGTTGTTAATGATACATATCCGAAGAAACCATCAACCCCTGATAAAGTACTCCCTGGATTAAATCCAAACCATCCGATCAAGAGAATAATGACACCCAGTACAGTGTATACCTGGTTGTGACCTGGTATAACATTCGGCTTACCATCTTTATTATATTTACCTAAACGAGGTTTTAATAAGAATGTCGCTACTAACGCTGCTGTTGCACCTGTTAAGTGAACTACTGTCGAACCCGCATAATCTTGCATACCTAGTTGAGCAAGCCAACCACCGCCCCATACCCAGTGAGCAACAACGGGGTAAATTACAATCATAAACAATGCTCCGAATATAATGTAAACACTCAGTTTAGCACGTTCAGCCATACCACCTGCTGCAATAGCTAATGAAATAGCTGCAAACGATAATTGGAATAAGAACTTCACCGTCAGTGGCACATCGGAGCCTGATAAAGAATCAAATGATCCTGCCATCTCATCACCACTTAAGAAGAAACCCGTTTGACCAATAATTCCATTCCCGTTACCAAATCCTAGACCAAATCCAACAGCCCAGAAAACTACGATTGAAATCCCTAAAGTCAATACTGTTTTCCCAGCAACGTGACCGGCATTCTTCATACGAACCGATCCTGCTTCCAAAAGAACAAATCCAGCTTGCATGAAGAATACTAGGATTACAGCTAGATAAACGAATACTGAATTAATTCCAGCCTGTAGTTCCAAATTAGTTGCACCATCATCTGCAAAAGCACTCATTGGAAAAGCTAACAATGCTGACATTCCCAACAAAACACCTAGCCATCTCTTTTTCATACCGCCCAGCTCCCTCTTGTGTCATATTATATAACATTGACTCCGATTCATAATGTCATTATAAGCAAACTTCAACATATTTGACAAGGGATTTTTTGAAAAAAATCATAATAACACAAACTTTATGTTATATTATCTAACATTCAATTAAGTAACTGTGTCAAACGTTTGACTGTATGGTTCAATATCAGGTAAAATATTTGAATAAGTAATTGCGAGGTGATTCATATCAGAGACATCCATTTATACCGTATTGGAGAATTAGCAAAGGTGGTTGGTATAAGTGAAAGAACAATCGATTACTATACCAAATTGGGATTGATTACTCCAGAAAGCCGAACTCAGAAAAATTATCGCCTATATAGTTATGAAACCTCTGAACGGCTGATGCGTATTAATGAGTTAAAGAAAGAGAAATATACTTTAGAGGAAATTAAAGAGAAGTTAAACAAATGGAATATGATCATAGAAGAAACACAAGTTTCA